>JANNWI010000001.1:0-11971 GCA_031414715.1 Methylophilaceae bacterium
CTTTATTTAACAAAATCCAACCATTAGCATTGGCACCTTGCCGTAAAAGCTGCGTTTTAGGCCATTCTTGGCTACCCTTTGCAGGCACAACCATCACCCGAAAATTGCCTTTTCCATCGTCACTGGCATCAACAAATTTAACCTGACCAACAAAAGTGCCAATTGCCACATTGGGCCAACCGTTTACTTGTACTGCTGGCCAGCCTTCAAACTCAATACGAACTTCTGCACCAGATGTGACCAGTGGCGCATCGCGCCCATTCACCATTAGCGCCACCGCACGACTGCTATTTTCTGGAATAATTTCTAGCAACACATCGCCTCGCGTCACCATTTGCGATTGCGTATTGACAGGTACGCGGTGCACCATGCCTGCGCGAGGTGCTAAAATTCTCTGTGCAGTTTGGCGCGATACGTTAATCTCTGCATCGGTCATACGCTGCTCACTTTCAGCAATTTCAGCGCGCACTTTATTGCTTTGGCCTTGGACCGCTGTGATAGATGTTTCTGCATCAGCGCGCGCTTGTGCTATTTCTACTTTTGCAGATTTTTCCTCAGCCAAGGCAGATTCTAGCTGCGCTTTGGCACTATTTAATGTGCGATTAGCAATTATATTATCGCGCTCGGCCACCTCTTTATCTCTTATTGATACCAAGCCATCGTTTAGCAGGCGCTCCATACGTGTGATCTGAAATTTTGATGCTTCTAGCGTTGCCTCACTTGATGCAATAGACTCAGTCGCGGCTCGCACTTTTTGTCTAGCCATATCCACTTTAAATTGCGCGGATGCAACTTTGTTATCACGTACCGCATAATAACTTTGTAGTTGTAATTGGTAAGACTTTAGCTCATCTTGTTTGGCCTTAAGGCGGCTTTGAGTGTTAGTTAATTGGTCACCAAGTCTATCGATAAATAAGGGGTCAACGTCAGATATCTCTAACAGCACATCACCTGCTTTAACAACTTGACCTTCTTCTGCATACCAATGCTTAATAATGCCGTTGATTGGTGCTTCTACCGTTTGTCTTCGCTCAGTGGGTGAAAAAGCAACCACTTTACCTTTGCCTTGGATATTTTGTAACCATGGCAAAAATAGCATAATCAGAGGCAATACAAAAAAACAAGTTAGCAATATTTTTGCTAAACGCCTTACAAAAATTGGAGTATCTGATAGATAGGCGACACGGTTATAATCAAATAGCTGAGCCATTTTCGCCCCCTATTTTTTTATCCCCAATGTTAATTATATGCTCACAATATTCAGCAATAACCGCTAGATTAGTCAAAATTATAATGGTGCAGGCGGGGTTGAAGCTTGCAATAAATTGTAATATTTTGTTTACTTGTATTATGTCTATTTCGTCAAATAAACCATCAATTACAAGCACGCTTGGCTTATCAATTAATGCACGCGCGATCATTAACAAATGTGTTTGATAGCCGTTTAGTGGTGTGCCTTTAACGCTAAGCACTGTGTCAAGTGCATTAGGTAATTCAGAAATTACTTTTGCTAGATCTAAGCCAATTAAAACTGTTTGTACTTGGTCGATTTTAATTGACTCGTCAAACAAACGAATATTTTCTAAAATAGATTCTTCTAATATTTGTACTTGACTAGCAACACCGATTTGGCTGCGTAGATCTGCCAGATCTATTTGTCGAACATCAATATTATTAAAATAAATTGCACCCTGAGTGGGCTGCCTTAGCGCAGTAATTAAATCGCAAAGTGTACTTTTACCAGAACCGACTGGCCCCAAAAATGCAGTGCTTTTACCATTTGAAATATTAAAACTTAATTCATTTATCACATTGTACTGAGGAAAGTACCCGTAACTGACTTTATCAACATTAATATTTACAGGGTGATTTAATTTTATCTGATTTAGTTTAACCACCTCTTTTGGTAAGTCTTCTAGTACGCCAATTTTATCAATAGCTGCAACCATATCGTAGTAGGTTTCTAACTTTTTAACAAAACTAATAAATGCACTTAATACGCCAAAAATAATTAGCTCTGCCGCCACAAACTGGCCTAAGTTGATTTCACCTCGCATGACTAATAAGCCCCCAAAAGCCATTACCAACGTACCTGCTGCTGAATATGTAATGACGGCTAATATGTTTTGTTTAAGTAATAAATTAAAGTGTTGATGGCGACTTTGTAAATACTGTGTAATAAGCTGATTGGTTTTATTTTGCGCTAACGCATGGCCATGGCTAAACTTAAATATATGCAAGTTTTTTGCTACCGTTTGCAGCCATGCCACCATGTCGTATTTTGCATAGGATTCATCCACAGCATATTTGGCAGCATGGTGACCGAGCACATACACTATGAAAACAGCAACAGACAACATAACTAACACAATGACAGCAAAATAAAAGCTGTAAAACATCAATATAATACTGCCTATTATTAGCTGCATAATTGCAGCAAGGCCATTGGTTAGTAATATATATGTGGCTTTTTGGATGGTACTGACGTCAAAAAAACGGTTCATTAATTCGATTGAATTATATTTATCGTACACTTCGGCAGGCATTTGATGGGCTATCAAAGAGCTGTCTTGTGCAATACGAACAAAAATTCGGCGCTGCATGCGCTCAACCACATAATATTCCAACACGTAAATAGCACCAGATAAACATAATAAAACAAACAACATAAATGACACTACGACAAGTGGTTGAAGCGCACCTCCCATGGTAACAATGTTGACTAATGTTTGAAGTGCTAATGGAGATGCGAGGCTTAAAATACCGATACCCACAGTGAGTACAGTCACCATGAGAATATCGTCTTTTTCTAGCGCAATAAGCGATATTATGCGCTGAGAGGTGGTTTTTAATTGACTTTGTGGCATAGACATTAGTATAGGTGAATTAAAAATTCGCAGCTACCCTAGCTCATGTGTAATCAAGCTAGTTTGCATCGTTCATTTATTTAATTCTTCCATGCGGATTTTAACCAACTTGCCAACAATGGCAGGCAGGGTTTCAATCTGCCCTGTAGCCGCATCCATATTGGCCTCCAGCGTGATGTGCGTCAAAATCACAATATCCGCCTCAGTTTCATTATCATCTGGTTCTTTTTGCAGCATGGCATCAATGGAAATATTACGGTCTGCTAAAATTTTCGTCACGCCCGCTAATACGCCAGGCTTGTCGCTAGCACGCAAACGCAAGTAATAAGCGCTATTAATTTCACCAATAGGCAAAATCTGTAAATCAGCCACGCTATTGGGTTGAAAAGCCAAATATGGCACCCGTTGCTCTATTGTAGCGCTGCTCAAACGCGCAACATCCATCAAATCTGCCACTACAGCGCTGGCTGTAGGCTCTGCGCCTGCACCTGCGCCATAATACAGCGTTGGGCCTACGGCATCGCCCTTCACCACAACCGCATTCATGGCACCATTTACGTTGGCGATTAAGCGTTTTTCAGAAATTAATGTTGGATGCACACGCAGCTCCACGCCGCTAGCAGTGCGTTTAGTAATCCCCAACAGCTTCACACGATAACCAAGCTCTTCGGCATATTTAATATCCGTTTGCTGTAGTTTAGTAATACCTTCAGTGTAAGCTTGCTCAAATTTCATCGGCATACCAAATGCAATTGCACTCATGATAGTGAGCTTGTGTGCGGCATCAATGCCTTCCACATCAAAGGTTGGATCAGCCTCGGCATAGCCAAGGCGTTGCGCTTCTGCAATTACATCTTCGTACCGCAAACCTTTTTCGCGCATTTCGGTCAGTATAAAATTGGTGGTGCCGTTAATAATGCCCGCCACCCATTCAATCTTGTTTGCGCCTAAGCCTTCACGCAACGCTTTGATAATGGGAATACCACCTGCCACTGCCGCTTCAAATGCAACAATGACACCCGCTTTTTGAGCGGCAGCAAAAATCTCATTGCCATGCAAAGCCAGTAACGCTTTGTTCGCCGTCACAACATGTTTGCCATTTGCAATGGCTTTTAGCACCAGTTCTTTACTCAGAGCGTAACCACCAATCAGCTCAACTACCACATCTACTTTGGGGTTATTGACTACTGCAAATGCATCGTTCGTCACTTCCACATTGCCGCCAGTCAAGGTTTTGGCGTGGGCAATATTTCTATCTGCCACTTGCACCACATTAATCGCCACGCCAGTGCGGCGCGTAATTTCTGCCGCATTGCGTGTTAAAACGGTGTAAGTGCCTCCACCGACAGTGCCAATGCCTAACAAACCTACGCGGAGTTGTTTTAAAATAGGTTGTTTTAAATCGTGTTGTTTCAAGCTTTTGCTCCATGCTTCATTCGGTAATTTTTTAAGAATCTAGCGATGCGTTTCATCGCCTCAGTTAAGTCATCCATATTTGGCAAAAATACAATGCGGAAATGGTCAGCTGTTTTCCAATTAAAGCCCGTGCCTTGTACCAACAACACTTTTTCTTCTAGCAATAAATCCAAAATAAATTTCTGATCATCTGCTATTGGGTAAATTTTTTGGTCTAGTTTTGGAAATAAATACATCGCCGCTTTAGGCTTAACGCAAGTGACCCCAGGAATCGCCGTAATCATATCGTAAGCCAAGTCACGCTGTTTGCACAGCCTGCCAGTAGGCGCGACTAAATCATCAATACTTTGATAACCGCCGAGTGCAGTTTGAATGGCCATTTGCCCTGGCACATTGGCGCATAGCCGCATAGATGCTAGCATATTCAAACCTTCAATATAATCGGCAGCGTGATCTTTTTCGCCAGAAATCACCATCCAACCTGCTCTATAACCACAAGTGCGATAGTTTTTAGATAGCCCGTTAAACGTCACAAACAACACATCATCGGCCAGCGAGGCGATAGAAGTGTGAATATGTTCATCGTATAAAACTTTATCGTAAATTTCATCGGCAAAAATCACCAAATCATGACGCCGCGCAATGTCTATAATGCCTTCTAAAGTTTCGTGCGGGTACAGCGCTCCTGTGGGATTGTTAGGGTTAATCACCACAATACCACGCGTGTTGGCGGTGATTTTCGCTTCAATATCTTTTAAATCGGGCAGCCAGCCAGTGGCTTCGTCGCACAAATAATGGCAGGCACTTCCGCCAGCCAATGTTACCGCAGCAGTCCACAGCGGATAATCTGGCATTGGCACCAATACTTGGTCGCCATTATTCACCAACGCTTGCATCGCCATCACGATTAGCTCTGATACGCCATTACCAATGATAATGTCATCTACTGTCACGCCCTTAATGTGCTTACTTTGCGTGGCGTGCATAATGGCTTTACGCGGTGCGAATAGGCCTTTGCTGTCAGTGTATCCGCCTGCATTACCCATGTTGCGAATCACGTCTTGCATAATTTCTTCTGGCACTTCAAAGCCAAAAGAGGCTGGGTTACCAATATTGAGCTTAATAATGCGCTGGCCTTCGTCTTCCATTTGCCGCGCACGCTGCAGCACTGGGCCACGAATGTCGTAGCAAACGTTAGCCAATTTATTAGATTTAGCGAGGTGCTTTATGATTGGTTTGGGGGGAGAAGTCATAAGGCGTAAGTTTACCTTAGAATAGGGTTCTCGTTCAATGAAGAGCGCGCTAAAATAGCAGCATGAAACTACATTTAACTACGGCAGAAAATAATTATTTAATCACTGGTTATGGCAAAGCTTATGTTGAAGTGAATAAGCTAAAATATACACAGGCTATCATTGTGATGTCAGATGAACTTGTTTTAGATTGGCCAGCAACAGATTTTGCCAACTTAAGCGCTGTACATTTTGCGCCATTAATCACTTTGAAACCTGAGGTGGTATTACTAGGTACGGGTGAAATACATCAATTTTTGCACCCAGCCATCATGCAAAATCTTACTGCAAACCACATTCCGTTAGAGTGTATGACCACTGCTGCAGCCTGCAGAACCTACAATATACTGATGAGTGAAGGCCGCAAAGTTGCAGCAGCTTTGTTAATTTAAATCCACTAATTTAGAAGCTGATTATATGCAATCATCAAAATAGCATGCCTGTGAACCGCATGGATGTTGGCTTGCAGAGCATAGATTGTTAACACGCAGATTATAGCGAGCGCTGATTACTCTACACTATACCTAATCTAAACTTGTTGGGCCATCCCACGCCGGCGTGCCTTCCGCACTCACAATGTATTGCTTTTGATAGACTTTTCGAATAAACAAATTCACTTCTTTAAATTCGGTTAGTAGCGTATCGCAATTTGCTCTCAGTTCGGCACCACATTTAAACGCCATATCAACATAAACGTGGTCTTTTGAACCTACATCTATCATACGTTTTATCGCGCTAGGATGCGCGTAATGTCCAGGCTCGGTAAATGCCCACTCAAAGTTAGGCTTCTCTGTCACCACATACCAATTTCCACCACGTTGTTGCCAACCAAAAGGTTTGGCGTTTGGCTTTATGCTGACATCGGTGCGTGCTTTAATAGCGCTGTAGGCTGCAACAGTTGTGGGGTAACCAATGGCAATGACATATGGCGAAACAATTTGCGTGGGTTTTTTAAGCTTTTTTTTGCTTTTCTTCTTGGTGGCTGCCTCAGCAGAAGCTATGCTTAAGGCAATCAATATGGCCAATAAAAAAGATAGTATAAAATTAAATTTTTTCATAATAAAAAACCCCGCTTTTGCGGGGTTCCTAAAAATTAGTATCTAAATGAACACATTATTTTGCTGGCGACAAAGTCAATTGTAGGCCGTTGTCAGTGACCAGCATATCTTTTGGTGCGTAAGTCGTGCCGCCAAACTTCAAATCTTCTGGTTTAACCGTATATAAAGTTAATCCATTTAGCATTTCGCTACCCACGGTTTTGGCCATGACATTAAACACATCATTAAATTTGGCATCTGCGCCTGCAAAGTTAATATTTTCAATTTTTGGTTCATCTAACACCACCGTGCTCGTTGCGGCATCAAAACGCAATTTTCCAGAGATGCCTAACTTCCCTGCCAAGCTTTTATCAAGTAGCTGGCTGCTGAGCATGGTATCCATCGTCGTTGTCATGCGGCCAGTGGTTTTGTCAAATGTGACTAGTGAGTTAGATAAATTCACATCGAATACTTTGAGTAATGAAATGGGAAGTGCTAATTTCTCGTTCAATTTTTGCGCAATTTGATCGCCTGTCACATTCACTGTGCGGTCGCCCATCATGGTGGCGCAACCAAAAAGTGACAGTAGAAATAATACGATGCTTAATATTCTTATTTTCATCACAATACCTTTTTTGGGTTAAAACAGCTTAACGCAGCTTATAGGTTTTTGGTTGATAGCGTTAAAGTGGCGTTAGTACCGCCAAAACCAAAGCTATTAGACAAAGCCGTTTCAATTTTCACGTTATCAATGCGCTGGCGCACAATGTTTAAGCCAATGGCAGCCTCATCTAGCGTCTCAATATTAGCACTTGCTGCAATAAAGTTATTTTCCATCATTATCAACGTGTAAATAGCCTCATTCACACCCGCTGCGCCCAGCGCATGGCCACTTAGTGATTTGGTGGATGCAATAGCTGTCTTGCTTTCACCAAATACAGTGCGAATCGCTTCCAGCTCTTTGCTATCGCCTACCGGAGTAGATGTCCCGTGCGTGTTAATGTAATCGACAGAGGTGATTTGTTTGCCGTCATGCCCCTGCAAGGCAAGCTGCATGCACCTAACAGCGCCCTCGCCACTTGGCGCAACCATGTCGTAACCATCAGATGTCGCGCCGTAACCCACTACTTCGGCATAGATTTTTGCGCCACGTTTTTTTGCATGTTCGTACTCTTCTAGCACCACAATGCCGCCGCCGCCAGATATGACAAAACCATCGCGATTAGCATCATAGGTGCGGCTGGCTTTTTCAGGCGTTTCATTATATTTGCTAGACATGGCACCCATTGCATCAAACAGATAAGATAAACTCCAGTGCTCTTCTTCGCCGCCACCAGCAAATACAATATCTTGCTTGCCAAGTTGAATTTGCTCCACACCCGCGCCAATACAATGCGCGCTGGTGGAACAAGCCGAGCTAATACCGTAATTTACCCCTTTGATTTTGGCACCTGTCGCCAGAGTAGCCACAATCCCGCTGCACATCGCCTTGGTCACCATATAGGGACCAACGCGGCGAATGCCTTTTTCGGCAAGTACTCGGTTGCTTTCTTCAATACTCTCGGTCGAAGGCCCACCACCACCAACAATGATGCCAGTACGCACATTGGAAACTAGATCTTCAGCCAATACTGCATCTGCAATCGCATCTTGCAAGGCAATCCATGCGTAGGCATGGCCTTTAGCCATAAAGCGCATTAATTTGCGGTCGATTAACTCTTCTAAATTAAGGTTTTTAATCGAGCCTGCAACCTGCGAGCGCATGCCGCGTTCGGCGTATTCTGGTTGAAAAGTAATGCCAGAGCGACCAGCATATAAACTATCTTTGACTTCTGCTTTATTATTGCCAAGGCTAGATACAATGCCTAAACCTGTAATGACGACACGACGCATTTCGTGCTCTCCCCAAATCTATGAATTATTATTCTTAAGAAACTAAACCTTAAAATCAAGCTTTAAAAGTTATCAGTGCGCGTAAACAAGCCGACGCGTAAGTCATTGGCCGCATAAATCTCGCGCCCATCCAAGCTCATGGTCGCATCAGCAATCCCCATCACCAATTTTCGCATGATCACGCGTTTTAAATCAATGGTGTAAGTGGCCATTTTGGCGGTTGGCAACACTTGCCCACTAAATTTAACCTCGCCTGCGCCAAGCGCACGGCCACGGCCTGGGCCACCCGCCCAACCCAAATAAAAGCCGACTAATTGCCACATCGCATCTAGCCCCAAACAGCCTGGCATGACTGGATCACCCGTAAAATTGCAATCAAAAAACCACAAATCAGGCGTAATATCTAGCTCAGCAATAATCTGCCCATTGCCATATTTGCCGCCTTCATCGGTAATTTTCACAATTCGGTCAAACATTAACATAGGCGGCAACGGTAACTGTGCGTTACCTTCGCCAAACATGCCACCACGCCCACAGGCTAACAATTCCTCTTTGCTGTAACTATTTTGTTTTTGTGTCATCTTTTATACTTATGATTATAAGAGTTTTAATAATCAGTATTTTGGCTGTAAAACGCAATTTGCGAAAGTGTTATCTTAGATTTTAACCAAAGCTAATTAATTACATATCAAATTTACTAGGTTTGCAGAGCTAGGCAACTCATACTAAGTATTATATTGCTAAAGCCTAAAATATTAATAATGATAATGATTTCAATATAAATGCAAATGCTTGCGTGTTTAAACAACGGCCCTGCAAGCCTTATAATTATTGGCTTTCAGGGCGGTTAATTAAAAGTAATCGCGGGGTGGTACTTATTTTTATGTACTTACTGCGCCGTGCCGATTAAATATACTTTCCGTGCCCTCTTCAAAATAAAATAAAAAAGACTGATACTTTTTCCAGTATCAGTCTTGGAGGATATGTAAATTATAATGGTTATTTTTGTTTGCGGCGTTTTGCTACAGCACTTAGCAAACCTAGACCAGCAATCATCATGGCGTAAGTTTCTGGCTCTGGCACTGGTGCAGCTACCAAGTAAAGTTGGCCGCCTTCAACTAACTCACCCGGAATTGCATAATGTGCTTGCATATTACCAAGTAAGTATTTTTTACCATCGTTTCTGCCAAGTATTGAAGTCACATCAATAATGCCAGAACTTTCTTCATCTTGAGTTAAAAATCCCGCCCCACCAGTGATAAAACGGCTAGGGTCAGATTTTAATATTTGTGTCCATGTGCCTGATACTGGATCAAATTTCCAAGTTTTTGCGATATATGAACTATTACCTGGATCTTCTTGTATGTAAATCGAACCATCTTCGGCTACTGTCATATTGTCAAAACTGCGGGCAATTGCGCCATCATCACCAATTAAGCTTGAAGAATCTTTGACCATACTGATGGTACCGCCAGTAACTGAACTATCTAAATCGAGCTTGTATAACTTAGAACTTCCACCAGCAGCTGTACCTGTTGTAACAAAATAGAAAGTATCCGCATCAGCCCAATGACCATCTTCAGGGCGGGCAAAGTTTGTGACACCTAATGTATTACTTTGTGTATTTTGCAATGCACCAGTTTGATTGGTGTTAATTTGTTCCAATGTAAAATTACCATTTACAGCACTTGTTTCAGTAGCAACACCAGCCACTTTTACACCATATAAATTACCATTAGTTAAACCAGCCTTATCTATTTCGCTGCCAGTATTAGTTTTAGTACCTTTGTAAATATACACTTGACCAGGCGTGGAGTCGTCAGTGCCAACTACGATGGTTTGGTCACCGGAGAAAGGGTTTGCTAAGCTATTTTCCCATGAAAATTTGCCTAATTTTGGCAACTCATAGGCAGTGCCTTTACCTGTACCAGTGGCGATGGTGCCGTAAGCACGGCCCTCAGCGCCAGTTTCTTCACCGTTCATAAAAATGCGTGATTGTGTGCCTAAACCGCTGCTTGCGTTATAAAAAGCAGATACTGCAGGTAAATCCGCAGAGCAGAAGCGTGCAAAACTATTAGCTGAGCCTGTAGCAGCTTGGTAGCTAGAGGTCGTATTGTTCCATACTTGATGATTTGTAATTAAGTCATTACCACTTACAACAGCCAATGTATTTTTATCAATTTTCCATTCTGATACAAATGCGCCTGCAGAGCCATGTGCACGAGCAATACCAGAGGTGGCACCCAGCTCATGATTTAAAAGAAGGGTGAAAGTGTTATCTCCGTTATCATAAGCACCCATACCATCTGGAATACCTACCATTCGGTAGCCATTTGCAGCTTGATCACCCACCGTCAAAATTGATGTCACATCCCAACCTGCTGTTGTTGGTAAAACATAAGGTGTTTGCGAGCTGTTTGGGCCTTGTGCAGCTAAAGCAAAATTAGCATTTGCTGCAATAAACAATCCAACTGCAAGTGTGGTTGCTTTTAACTTGAACATAATAAATCTCCAAAAAAATTAATCAAAAATGCCGAATTTCAACTAGTACTTGAGTTAATTTAGCATCAATGAATCATGTTGTAATTTTGTTGCAATTAAACGTGCCATTAATAATCTGTTCGGCTCATATATCTCTTGTGTTTACCTAAAAAAAGCGGCAACAAAGTGCCCAGCAATTTTATTGCATATTCTTCTAATATTGCATTTTGCTATGTAATAAAATAATTTCCTCTATACAAACCTGTATACACTTTAACGGATTTAGTTTATATTGGTGTTTAATAACTAGTAAGACCAAATTTAAACTCACTATTTTATCTGTAAGGAATATCTCAATGAGCGACCGTCAACTGGCCGACTGGCGTCAACATGCGCTAACTTTAGAAACCGAAGTCAACAAGGTGGTAGTTGGTCAGGCAAACCCTGTGCGGCTTATCACTACTGCCATTTTTGCGCGTGGCCACGTGTTGCTTGAAGGTGATGTGGGCGTAGGTAAAACCACGTTGTTGCGTGCGTTTACACGTGGCATTGGTGGCGGTTACCAACGTATTGAGGGTACGATTGACTTAATGCCTAATGATTTGGTTTACCACACGTATTTGGGCGAAGATGGCAAACCGCACGTCAGCGCTGGGCCATTGTTGATGAGTGGTGAAAATTTAAGTGTGTTTTTCTTTAACGAGATTAATCGCGCCCGTCCACAAGTGCACTCGCTACTATTACGCGTGATGGCCGAACGTACACTTTCTGCGTTTAATAAAGAACATGTTTTCCCACACATGATTGTGTTTGCCGACCGTAACCAAGTGGAACGCGAAGAAACATTCGAAATTCCATCTGCAGCGCGCGACCGCTTTATGATGGAAATCCCGATTTTAGTACCAAACGATGATGCGATTATGTCTGACTTAATGTTTGACACGCGCTTTCACAATGCGGATGCACTGATTGACACCGTGAAACC
>JANNWI010000002.1:0-8606 GCA_031414715.1 Methylophilaceae bacterium
ATGGGTTTTGGCAATAATGCGCGCGCAGCGATGATTACGCGTGGACTTGCTGAAATTACAAGATTTGGCATGGCACTAGGCGCAAAAAGCGAAACTTTTATGGGTTTAGCAGGCGCGGGCGATTTAGTGCTCACTTGCACAGGCCAATATTCTAGAAACCGTGAAGTCGGCTTGCAGTTAGCTTCTGGCAAGTCATTAGAAGATGTGTTGAAAGGCTTAGGTCATGTGGCCGAGGGTGTGAATACCGCACGTGAGGTGATGCGCCGTGCTGACGGTTTAGGGGTAGATATGCCGATTACTTACGAAGTTAATCAAGCGTTAAGCCACGCCAAATCGGCTAAAGAAGCGGTGATGGATTTGCTTGGCCGCGCACAAAAAGCCGATGGTGTTTAAAGGTTAACTTGTATTAACTGAAGCTTCTGTACCAAGCTTTAAATTAAGGTTTTATATTAAAGTTCTGTACTTGGGCAGTAAAAACTCTTTGATTGATGCGCGCCTACGGTCTTTCACTAGGCGCTTGTTGGCATAGACAGACTTTCTTCTTTTATCCAGCACCTCGTTATCTCTTCTGTCGGTGCCAGACCGCCTATCATCATGCTGCAATAAACTACATTCACATTGAGCTGCCGTGCAACCTTGTAAAGGCAATTTAGGCGCATTTTCAATAAGAATTGGCTTAGTTTCAAACTTAAGCGCTTTGTTGCAGGCGCTATTTCCAGCGACAAACGCCACACATTTAAATTGCGACTCATAAAGCGATTCATCGGATTCTTTTGCAATGGTTTTTTTAAGGCGGGCGTCAGACGTTGAGGCAACCAACCAAAAGCACAATGCAAATAAAATAATCGCCATCACAATTAAGTCTAAAGTGGCTAAGTTTGGCCAAGTTAGATTTAACCAAGTCAGGTCAGTCCAAGTCAGGTCAGGCATATTAGCTAAGTTAGTCATTGAAAATAATTTCATACTTCCTACAGCTTTATAGACCCACTACTTTACATAAATTATTGTAATAAATCAAAGTTTCTTAATAGCCCTTATAGGCCATGTATAAAGTCTAACTGACGCCATGCTTCGTATAATAATACTGCAGCACTGTTCGATAAATTCAAGCTGCGGCTATCAGGCAGCATCGGCAAGCGCAACCTGTTTTCTGGTGCAAACTCGTTGCGTATGTCTTCTGGTAAACCGCGTGTTTCGGGGCCAAAAAGAAAAATATCATTATCCATAAATGTGACATTAGTGTGACGCTGGCTGCCTTTGGTTGTCAGCGCAAACATGCGTTTACCTTGCATCGCTTGTTTAAATTCCGCCCAATTTTTATGCAGCGTTAAATTGGCATATTCGTGATAATCTAAGCCCGCACGTTTTAATTGCTTGTCTTCCAACTTAAATCCTAACGGCTCAATCAAGTGCAAAGCCGCGCCAGTATTAGCACATAGGCGAATGATGTTGCCGGTATTGGGCGGAATTTCGGGTTCAAAAAGGGCAATTGAGAGCATACTTTTAACTTGTTTTATTAATGCGGTAAAGTTCTAGCGATTACCCAGCATTCTACATGCGCCGCACCAGCTTTCTTTAAAGTTTTTGCCAGTTCGTTTAAGCTGGCACCTGTGGTCATCACGTCATCGACAATAGCGACGCGTTTGCCAGTTAAATCGCCATCGACTTTAAAAGCGCCTTTAATGTTTTTTACGCGTTCTTTTAGCGGCAAGCTGGCTTGTGGTGGGGTTAGGGTTTGTCGAATCGCACTTTTAAAATCTAACTTATCTTTATGTTTCTTAGTCAACACTTTTGAAATTTCATGCGCTTGGTTAAAGCCTCGTTCTTTTAAGCGTTGCTGGTGCATGGGCATGGGCATAATTAAATCTATATTTTGTGTGTGATCTTCTAAAAACACTTTTTCGCTTAAAAACATAGCAAAACTATCACCTAAATTTAGGCTGTTGCCGTACTTGTAGCGCAGCATCATCGCGTCAATTGGAAATGCATACAAAAATACGGCATAAGTTGCGTCAAAGTCTGGAGGCGAGCTAATACAACTGCCGCATACTGTTCGATTTAAACCCGTCCCATTAGAAGCCAAGCCACATTGTGGACAAGCCGTTTTTGGATGCCAAGGTAAATCATTTAAGCATGCCGTGCAGACCGCATGGATGTTGGTTGCTGGAGCATCTATACTAGAGTCACATAGCACACAATGTTGCTTTAAGATTGCTTGCTTTAAAGTCTCAAAATTTAACCTATATTTAAACACGTGATATTTAAACATGTGGCTATTTTTTAACCATTTGTTTAGCAGTTGCTTCATGTTGTCTTTACAGCTTATAATTGCCTCATTAAATCAGTCACATAGAAAAGGCTTGCTATGCTAGAAACCACGCAAAACCCCACTAATACAGCCATTATAAACACAGAGTTACTTAAAGCTTGTAAAACAGAATCTGGCTTGCAGAACCAAAACAATGTGAATCGTTGGTCTGTGGATGACATTGTGGCTTTGTTTGAGCTGCCGTTTAGCGATTTAATCAATCAGGCACAAACTGTGCATCGCGAGCATCACAACCCAAATGCGGTGCAAGTGAGTACGCTTTTGTCCATTAAAACTGGCGGTTGCAGTGAAGATTGTGGCTATTGCCCACAAGCGGCACGTTACCATACTGAAGTTGAAAACGAGCCGCTGATGGCTTTGGATGAAGTGGTAAAAGCTGCGCAAGCAGCGAAAGATAATGGCGCCAGCCGTTTTTGCATGGGCGCAGCTTGGCGTGGCCCAAAACAGCGTGATTTAGAGCCTGTGCTAAAAATGATTGCCGAAGTGAAGGCGATGGGGCTTGAAACTTGCGCGACACTTGGCATGTTAAAAGAAGGTCAAGCTGAGCAGCTAAAGGACGCTGGGTTGGATTATTACAACCATAATTTGGACACTGCGCCTGAGTTTTACGGCGATGTGATTACAACCCGCACTTATCAAGATCGACTGGATACACTAGACCGTGTGCGTAGTGTAGACATTAACGTGTGTAGCGGTGGCATTATTGGCATGGGCGAATCGCGCAACCAGCGTGCGGGTTTGTTGGCGCAATTGGCCAATATGGAGCGCCCGCCGGAAAGTGTGCCAATTAATTTGCTGACGCAAGTTGAAGGTACGCCGTTGCACGGCACAGATGAACTTGACCCAATTGAATTTGTACGCACCATTGCCGCGGCACGCATTACCATGCCGCATAGTTTTGTGCGCCTATCTGCAGGTCGCCAAAGTATGCACGAAGGTATTCAGGCGCTATGCTTTATTGCAGGTGCCAACAGTATTTTTTACGGTGAGAAATTGCTAACGACTGGTAACCCAGAAGCGACAACCGATAGAGCGCTTTTTAATAAATTGGGGATTAATAAAATCTAAATAATACCCGTTATTGAGAGATGAAATTAATTTTTTTGGCTCGCAGTGACGGTACTTTTATTTGAGTGATTTATGCTAAATGCTTTACAAAAACAACTAGACCAACGTAAAACCGACGGTTTATTGCGCCAGCGCCGCCTATTAGATTCACCACAAGCGGAGCATATTGTGGCGAATGGGCAAGATTATTTGTCATTTTGCAGCAACGATTATTTGGGCTTGGCGAACCATCCCAAACTGATTGCGACTATGCAGGCGGCAGCAGCTGATTCTGGTGTAGGCAGTGGCGCATCTGGCCTTGTTACTGGCCACCATCGTTATCACGAAGAGTTAGAAAAAAAACTGGCTAAGTTTGTCGAGTTACCTGCAGCGCTGGTATTTTCGACTGGCTATATGGCAAATATTGGTGTGCTGGGTGCGCTGGTAAAGCGTGGCGATGCCATTTTTGCTGATAAACTCAATCATGCTTGTTTAAACGATGGCGGTTATTACTCGCTGGCAGAGTTTCATCGATTTGCGCATAACGATGTGACAGCGCTAGAGAAATTATTGAAAACCAGTACTGCCAAGCATAAATTAATTGCTGTTGATGCAGTATTTAGCATGGATGGTGATATTGCGCCGATTCCAGAATATCTTGCGTTGTGTGAAGCGTATGATGCCTATTTGTATGTGGATGACGCGCACGGTTTTGGCGTGCTGGGCAAAAATGGACGCGGTAGTTTGAGTCATTTTAAGCTCAAGTCGCCGCGTTTAATTTACATGGCCACACTTGGCAAAGCAGCAGGTGTTGCTGGCGCATTTGTGGCAGGGCAACAGGTAGTGATTGATTATTTAATCCAAACCGCCAAAAGCTACGTCTATAGCACACCTGCGCCGCCGGCATTGTCTGCTACGCTGGCAGAATCTGTCAATTTAATTGAGCAGGGCGATGATTTGCGCGACCATTTACGGCATTTAATGGTGACATTAAAAGCTAATTTGCAGCTTAAAAAATGGCAGTTACTGCCGTCAGATACTGCGGTGCAGCCGCTGATTGTAGGCAGTAACTATGCGGCTGTCAGCCTAAGTGAACACTTGCAAAAGTTAGGTATTTTAGTGCCAGCGATACGCCCACCCACGGTGCCTGTCAACACTGCGCGGCTACGTATTTCGCTTTCAGCTGCGCACACCAAGCAAGATGTAATTAAACTAGCTCAAACGCTAAATGATGCAGAAAAGGCAATAGGATGAGCGTGCATGTAGAAATAATAGGCCAAGGCCAACCATTGGTGATGCTTCATGGTTGGGGCTTGCATAGTGGTGTATGGCAGCCGCTGGTTAAACGCTTGTCTGCAAAATATATGCTGTATTTGGTGGATTTGCCAGGTCATGGCAATAGCCGCCCGATTGAGCCGTTTCATCTGCATGCTATTGCCGACGAAGTGGCACAAGTGATTCCTGGTGTATCCGATGTGCTAGGCTGGTCATTTGGCGGTTTGGTTGCGCAGCGTATTGCGCTTAACCAGCCTGATCGTATTCGCCGTCTTATTTTATGCGGCACAACACCACGTTTTGTTGCAAGCGCGGACTGGGATGCTGGTATAGATCCGACCAATTTTGAGACATTTGCCGATAACGTAAGCCACGACTACAAAGCGGCTATGCTGCAATTTTTAACCTTGCAATGTATGCAATCTAGCGACCGTCGGGCTGTTATTAAACAATTAAGGTTAAGTTTTGAAACCCGTCCTACGCCCACACAAACCACACTGGGTCGCGCGTTGAATATTTTGCTAGATTCTGATTTGCGCGATGAAATCTCCGCTATTCGCAAACCAACATTGCTGATTCATGGTGATAGAGACACGCTGGCGCCTGTGCAAGCTGCGCACTGGATGATGCAACAGCTGCCAGTCGGTTTTTTGCGCGTGATATCTGGCGCGGCGCATGCGCCATTTTTGTCGCATACTGATCAATTTGTAGAAACGCTTAATCAGTTTCTGGAGCCGACTACCTGATGGATCAAGCGGTAAAAAGCCCATATCAAGATGAAACCCAAGACGAGTTTCGCATTGATAAAGCGCGTGTGCGCGCCTCTTTTAGTCGGGCGGCAGATAGCTACGATGCGGCCGCAGTGCTGCAAAAACGCGTACGCGAGGAAATGTTAGATCGTTTAGGTTTAATCAAAATAGCGCCAGAGACCATACTGGATGCGGGTTGTGGCACTGGCCTTGGTAGCTTTGCACTGCAAAAAAAGTTTAAACGGGCGCAAGTAATCTCGCTTGATATTGCTTTTAAAATGCTGCAAAAAACCGCTGCACAGCGACCATTTTTAAATAAGTTACTCAATCAACAACACCTTTTGTGTGCTGATATTGAAAGCTTGCCGCTGACTAACAACAGCATTAACTTGCTGTGGAGTAATTTAGCGTTGCAATGGTGCAACGATTTAGACGCAGCTTTTAACGAAGTGGCGCGTGTGCTGCAGCCAGAAGGTTTGTTTATATTTAGCACGTTTGGGCCAGATACGCTAAAAGAGCTGCGCGCTGCTAGCAGGCCTTTAAATGATCAGCATGGCCACACCCATGTCAGCCGTTCTACAAGCGTTAGCAGATTTATAGACATGCATGATATTGGCGATGCGCTAACTCGCGCAGGTTTTAGTGCGCCAGTATTAGATGTGGAGCATTACACGCTGACCTACGATGACGTAAAAGGCGTGATGCAAGATTTGAAAAGTATTGGTGCGCACAATGCGACTGCTGGTCGCAATCGAGGGCTTGCGGGAAAAGGTTTTTTAAACAATTTAACGCAGCAATATGAGCAGTTTCGCACGCAAGGTAAATTGCCTGCTACGTTTGAGGTGATTTATGGGCATGCCTGGAGACCAGTATCCATGCGGCCTGCAGGGCAGGAATTTTCACCGATAACCTTTAAAAAACGTATATGAAGCAAGCATTTTTTATTACAGGTACGGATACAGGCGTAGGCAAAACCCACGTCGCTTGCAAGCTAATTGCTGACTATGTGGCGCAAGGTTATAAAGTGGTAGCAATGAAACCTGTTGCAGCAGGTGAAGATTTTGTAGATGGTGCTTGGGTCAATGACGATGTGCTAAAACTAGAAGCTGCTAGCAATGTAAAAGCACCACGCGAATTGATTAATCCTTACAGTTTTAAACCTGCTATCGCACCACATATTGCAGCAGAGAAAGCTGGCGTAACTATTGAAATTAGTGTGATAAAACAAGCGTTTGCTGCCTTAACAAAATTGGCAGACATTGTAATTGTAGAAGGCGCGGGTGGATTTTTGGTGCCGCTTAACGATACAGAAACGATGGCCGATTTAGCTATTGCGCTGAATATACCGACTATCTTGGTGGTGGGTATGAAGCTAGGCTGTATAAACCATACTTTGCTAACGATTGAGGCGATTGAAGCGCGAAATTTAAGCTTGCATGGCTGGGTGGCCAACAAAATTGTGCCTGACATGCCGTATTACGACGAAAATATTGCAGCAATCACACAAAAAACGCAGATGAATTACCTGAAAAATTACGCATACGAACTTTAACTACCAGCCTTAAATTCAAAATCTTAGGTGTATAAACCGTCATTATTAATGTATTCCAGTACATTGTCTGGCATTAAATAACGCGGGCTGAGGCCTAATTTTAATTGTTCTCGAATGTTCGTTGATGAAATATCGAGTGGCGTGATTGCTTGCATATGAATATAGCCAGCACTTTCAGCCGATAAATCACTGATATTTTCGGTGTAATGATTATGTAAAAGGTCGCTAAGCGCTTCTGCCAGCTTTGGTTGCGCTGCGTTGGTAGGGCGCTGTACTAAAATAATATGGCAGTAATCTAACAGAGCTTGCCAGCGATGCCAAGTATTTAGCTTGGTAAACGCATCACTACCCATTATTAGGCACAGCGCAACCCCGCCACCCAGCTCCTCTTGCAGTGAAATGAGCGTATCAATCGTATAAGATGCGCCTTGACGATTTAACTCGCGCGTATCTAGCTTAAAAATGGGGTTACCTGCAATTGCCAGTTGCACCATGGCAGCGCGATGTTGCGCAGACACAGCTGGTACTGCTTTGTGAGGCGGATTGGCAGAGGGAATAAAACGAATTTCTGCTAGATTGAGTGCATCAGCCAGCTCTTGCGCCATGCGCAAGTGGCCAAAGTGAATGGGGTTGAAAGTGCCGCCTAAAAGTCCGATTAATTTCAACTTATAAAGTCTTTAAAACGATTGCCTGTAGGCCGCATGGATATTGGCTTGCAGGCATGCTATTTTCGCACGTGACCATCGCCAAAAACAATATATTTAAGCGACGTCAGTCCTTCCAAACCGACAGGGCCGCGCGCGTGAAGCTTGTCTGTGCTGATGCCAATTTCTGCACCCAAGCCATACTCAAAGCCATCGGCAAAGCGTGTGCTTGCATTCACCATCACGCTGCTGCTATCTACCTCGCGTAAGAAACGGCGCGCTTTAGTGTAGTTTTCCGTAACAATCGCTTCGGTATGCTGGCTAGAATATTGGTTAATATGCGCAATGGCTTCATCTAAGCCACTGACCACTTTGCAAGAAATGATGGCATCCAAGTATTCAGTATAATAATCTTCTTCAGTCGCCACTTTGGCCTGTTTAACCAATGCGCGTGTTTCTTCACAGCCGCGTATCTCAATGCCGTGACTAGTCAGCATATCCGCCAGTTTTGGCAACATGCTATTGGCTACCGAGCGTGCAATCAGCAATGATTCTGCCGTGTTGCAAGTGCCAAGTCGCTGCGTTTTGCTGTTCTCTAAAATCGGCAGTGCTTTATTCAAGTCAGCTTCGTCATCCACATACACATGGCAGTTGCCATCTAAATGTTTAATAACAGGAATACGCGCGTCATTACTAATGCGCTCAATCAGGCCTTTGCCACCACGTGGCACAATCACATCCACATATTGTTTCATGGTAATTAGCTCGCCCACGGCAGCGCGGTCTGTGGTTTCCACCACTTGCACCGCTGCTTGTGGCAAACCTGCCAGTTCTAAACCTTCGTGTACCAGTTTTGCCAGCGCTTGATTGCAATGAATCGCCTCGCTACCGCCGCGTAAAATACAGGCGTTGCCCGATTTGATACATAGCCCTGCCGCATCAACAGTTACATTAGGCCTAGCCTCATAAATAATACCGATGACGCCCAAAGGCACGCGCATTTGACCAAG
>JANNWI010000003.1:0-3364 GCA_031414715.1 Methylophilaceae bacterium
CCCAACACCACTTTGGGGTCTTCAATATCACTAAATATATCGTTGCCTAGTTGATACCAAACACGTCGCCAGTAATCACGCCAAGCCAGCTCTTGCACAAACTTTTCTGTTTGCGCGCCATATTTGTCACGTACGTTATCCGAAGCCTCTTTTAAGGTGAGACAGCCATGTCGAAAATACGGCGAAAGCTTAGAAACAGAGCCATTTAGAAAATTTCGATTACGCGTATAAGCGACAACATCTAAAGTATTAATACGCTTTAGCGCCTCTTGCCTGCCGCCACGCCAATCGTCAGCCAAAGCTGCACCTATTGCCTGTGGAAACATGCGGCGCATGTATTGCAAACGCTCAGATCGCTCGGCTGGAATGGTCAGTTTAAAAGATTTGTTCATTAAAAAAGCTCTTGCTGTTTTGTGTTTACATTCAGCAGTTTACTCTTTTTTCGTAAGGTTTTGCTAGAGATTATTTGACCATTCTTATCCCGCTCACTACCTTGGCCAGCACCGCGCATACATTTGCGCGAAGCGTGCTTTTTAATCACTGCTTGTGTTTCATCATACACACCGTCTTTTTTACGCGCAGCAGAGATTTTAATGCGTGCCTCGCGCGTTGCTTGGCTAATTTTCACAATCGGCGCTGGGTAATGCTTGTCTAGCTCGCAGCCATATTGCAGCTGTTGGGCTTTTGGCATTAAATACGGTTCAAAAATCCATGTATCTGGCACATTTTTAAGTGCAGGTAGCCAGTGCCGCACAAAGGCGCCAGTTGGGTCTTGATCTTGCGCTTGCTTAATTGGGCTGTAAATACGCAAAGTATTAATGCCAGTAGTGCCGCTTTGCATTTGACTTTGCGACCAATGAATACCGGGCTCATAATCTAAAAACTCGCGTGCTAAATGCAAGCCAGAGCCGCGCCAGTGCAACCAATACAAATAACTCGCTGTGCTCATCAACATGGCGCGCATGCGAAAATTAATCCAGCCAGTTTCGCGTAACATCGCCATACAAGCATCTACCAGCGGCCAGCCCGTTTCGCCAGCTGCCCAAGCTTGCAAGCGTCGCTGCGATTCCATATCTGATAGCTGTTCATCACGCATATCGTCATGCGCATGGTGCAAGTTTGCAAATTCTAGCTCGGGTTCTGATTCTAACTTTTGCATAAAATGACAATGCCAATGTAGGCGTGATTCAAAACCGACCAAACCCGCGTTTAAACTGCTTGGGTAAAGATGTGGCGCCTCGCTCGCCCAAGTTTGCCTATCGCGCGTGGCTTGCACCACCTCACGCATAGATAAACAACCATAAGCCAAATAGGGCGATAAGCGTGAGCCTGCAGTCACCGCGCTAAGCGGGCTAGAAATTCCGCCTCTAAATTTAGCAGCACGGCCATCTAAAAAGCTATTAAAAACATCAAGCGCATTGCTACGCCCGCCACGTTGACGGCGTGGTTTATCTTGGCCAGCCGCCATTTTTTTTATATCATTATTAAAAACAGAATCGTTTAAATTAACCCCTAAATTTACCGCGTGCAAAAAAATATGCTCTGCAGGCCTCATGGCTACTGGCTTGCAGTGCATCGATTTAATTAATGATGTCTTAACTAGCGGCGCAATCATGCGTTGTTCCCATTGTTTAGCCCAAACATTACGGTTTTTTAGGCGCCGCACCACACCATTTTGTGGGTATTCAAACCAATCTGCACCATGCACATTGCACCATGCCGCTACTGCTTTATCTATGGTAAAAGTTGCGCCATTGCCTGTTTCTTCATGGCTATAAATAGCGGCAATCGGCTTCGTCTTTCTAATCTCAATTAGGGTTTGTAGCATGCCAAGGTTAGATTGCATCAGTGTTAAGCCTAGATGGCTCAAATCTACGGCTAACTCTGCCAAGCACTCAATAATAAACTGCTGCTGTTGTGCCGCATAATCATCGCCTGCCCACACCGTTGGCTCCCACGCGAATAATGGCAACACTGCGCCAGCATGGCATGCATTAAATAAAGCAGCGTGGTCTTGCACGCGTAAATCGCGCTTAAACCAAACAATATGTATGGGGTTGCTCATGCCAATGGTCTTTTTAATTGATAAGTCTGATTCTAAATCTTGTTGGCGGTTCATCCGTTGCTTAAATTTACAACGATGATATGATGACATGACTGTTTTTTAGAGGCATAAATATGTTTGATGCAATGTGGATTTGGGGCGCAATAGGCCTAATTTTATTGGCAGCAGAGATGGCAACAGGCACTGTTTATTTGCTGTGGTTTGGTATTTCGGCACTGAGCGTGGCCATTGCAACTTGGATGTTTCCCAATATGGCGATAGCACTACAGTTTGTGATGTTTGCTGCACTTTCTGTTAGCTCGCTGGCTATTTGGAAGCTAAACTACAAAAAAACCGAAACGCACTCTAGAGTTGGCCAAGCGCAGGGCGAGGAGATTGGCCGCGTGGGTGAGGTCACAAAAACTTGCAGCCCAAATCAAACTGGCACTATTCAGTTTACGCAGGGTTTAATGGGTAGTCGCGAGTGGCCAGCCATTGCTGATGAAACAATTGAAGCGGGCAGTAGTGCAGCTGTGGTTGCGGTAGAAGGCAACACCTTACGCATTAAAATTATTTAGCACTCACTATTTTTTAAAAACAGGTAAGGAAAATATCATGGAAAGCTTCAGCATTGTACTCATACTGTTAGTTATCGTTGGCATATTTAAAGGTGTAAGAATTGTGCCGCAAGGCGAGGAATGGGTGGTAGAGCGTTTGGGCAAATTTGCAGGCGTATTAAGCCCTGGCTTGCATGTGATTAACCCCGTGTTTACTAAAGTCAGCTACAAAGTTACCACCAAAGATATTATTTTAGAAATCCCACAGCAAGAAGTGATTACAGCAGATAACGCCGTGATATTGGCCAATGCAGTAGCGTTTATTAAAGTCAGTAATATTGAACGCGCGGTATATGGTATTGAAAATTTCCGTGAAGCCATGCGCAATATGGTGCAAACTAATTTACGCTCAATTATTGGTGGTATGCAATTAAACGAAGCGCTAACATCGCGCGATCGCATTAAAACTGAGCTAAAACAAGCGATTGCCGATGAAGCGCTAGATTGGGGCTTAACGGTAAAAAGTGTAGAGATTCAAGATATTAAACCTTCGCCTAATATGCAAGATGCGATGGAACGTCAAGCTGCTGCAGAGCGTGAGCGCGTAGCTGTAGTGACTGAGGCTGAAGGTGCGAAACAATCGCTGATATTAAATGCGGAAGCCCGTTTAGAAGCTGCACGTAAAGATGCAGAGGCGCAAATGGTGGGTGCTAAAGCGTCAGCAGAATCAATTAAGTTTATCTCAGATGCCGTAAAAGAAAAT
>JANNWI010000004.1:0-2639 GCA_031414715.1 Methylophilaceae bacterium
CATGGCGCGTGAAGTTTTAGACTGCAGTTTTTTCGGCATTGGTCTATTTATAAAGTGAATCACCTGCGCTTTAATTTCTGGCTTGCCAACCGTTGCGGGCGGGCGAATTTTATCTTTTAACAAACCAAATTTCTTTGCTAATACATGCCCAAAGTTTTGTGCTTTGAAGCCAAATTGAATCATGCTTGCGCGCAATAATTTAATTGTTGCTGGATCTTTGGCATTTAGGAAAAGCATGCCAGCAGCGGTGCCAGGGTTAAATTGTTTTTTACCTTGCTCGCGTAAAAAGTTGCGCATTTTAATAGAAACATCACCAAAATCAATATCTACAGGACAAGGATTTAAGCATTTATGACACACCGTACAGTGATCGGCTACATCATTAAACTCATCAAAATGTTTTATAGAAATACCGCGCCGCGTTTGCTCTTCATACAAAAATGCTTCTATCAGCAATGAAGTAGCTAAAATTTTGTTACGCGGGCTGTATAATAAATTGGCACGTGGCACATGCGTGGTACACACGGGTTTACATTTTCCACAACGTAAACAATCGCTAATATCATCTGCAATCTCGCCAATGGCTGATTGCTCCATAATAATAGATTCTTGCTCCAGCAAACCAAAGCTTGGTGTGTAGGCGTTTTCTAGCCCAGAACCATGAAGTAATTTGCCTTTGTTAAAGTGACCATTTGGATCCACTTTATTCTTATAGGCAGTAAAAGTATCAATGGTGGCTTGATCTAAATATTCCATTTTTGTGATGCCAATACCGTGCTCACCAGAAATAACGCCGTCTAAATTTTTGGCCAGCGCCATCACACGATCTACTGCCGTATGTGCATCGTGCATCATATCGTAATCATCTGAATTGACGGGAATATTGGTGTGGACATTGCCATCACCCGCGTGCATGTGCAAGGCAATAAATACGCGGCTTTTCAGCACCGCTTTGTGAATTTCGTCACAACGCGCTAGAATTTTTTGATACTCACGTCCTGCAAATATCTCTGCGATTGGGCGTTTAAGTTCTCGCTTCCAAGAAATGCGTAAATCATAACTTTGAACTGCGCGAAACACGTTTTCATATTGTTTATGTGGCTCGCCAAGCTCGCCCAACGCAGAAACAGGCGCATCTAGATTATTTAAAACTAAGCTCCAGCGGTTGCGCAAATCGCTGATTAAATCAAGCACGACGGCTCGTTTAGCTAGCACTGCTTCGGGGTCTGCGTTGCCATCTTCGTCGGCTTGCAGTGGCAAGTCACCACGCACAAATGTTTCTAACGCTTGTAATAATTTAAGCTTGTTATTAATAGATAGCTCGATGTTAATGCGCTCGATACCATCAGAATATTCGCCTAGTTTTGGCAATGGGATTACCACGTCCTCATTGATTTTAAAGGCATTCGTATGTCTTGCAATGGCAGCCGTACGTGCGCGATCGAGCCAGAATTTCTTACGTGCCTCGCCAGATACTGCAATAAAACCTTCGCCATCACGCGCGTTACACATGCGCACCATGGCCGATGCCACTTGGCCCACTGCATTTTCATCGTCAGAGGCAATGTCGGCAATCAACACCATTTTGGGGCGTTGCTGTCTAGCCGCTTTAGTGGCATAACCAACCGCTTTAATGTAGCGCTCATCCATATGCTCTAAGCCGGCCATAATGACGGCTGGCTCTTGCTTGGCGGTGAGGTCTAAATAATCTTTAATCTCGACAATCGCAGGTACTGCGTGAGATACGTTGCCAAAAAATTCCAGCGCAATCGTACGCACATGCTTAGGCATGCGATGCAAAATAAAAGTGGCGCTGGTAATCAGACCATCACACCCTTCTTTTTGAATGCCAGGTAAACCGCTTAAAAATTTATCGGTAACATCCTTACCTAAACCCACTTTACGAAAACTAGGGCCAGGGATGCTTATAATTTCAGGCTCACCTATTTGCGTTTTCATGTCCATATCAAAGCGTGTCAACTTAAAGCGCGCCACGGCAATATCGTGAATTTTGCCAAGATTATGCTCTAAACGTTCAACCTCTAACCATTGCGCATCGGGTGTTACCATGCGATATGAGGCTAAATTATCCAGTGCAGTACCCCATAACACCGCTTTTTTGCCACCTGCATTCACTGCTACGTTACCACCAATACAACTGGCATCCGCACTGGTAGGATCGCAGGCAAACTCAAGCCCAGCTTCAGTAGCGGCTTCCATCGCACGACGCGTAACTACGCCTGCACCGCACTCGATGGTGGCAACTTGCCTTGCTACACCTGGCAAGCTGCGCATTTGCACGCCAGTGTGCCGATCTAATTTCTCAGTATTAATCACCACAGAAAGTGGCGTCAGTGGAATAGCCCCGCCTGTATAACCTGTGCCTCCGCCACGTGGAATCACCGTTAAACTCAGCTCAATACTGGCTTTAACCAAAGCGGCAATTTCAATTTCCGTATCGGGATTGAGCACCACAAAAGGATATTCAACACGCCAATCGGTTGCATCAGTCACATGTGACACACGCGCTAAGCCATCAAACTGGATATTGTCTTTGCGCGTGATTTTGCTATATTTGCTCAAAGCTTTTTTGCGTAAATCGTAAGTTTGGCGGAAATCGTCGGCAAATTTCTCAATAG
>JANNWI010000005.1:0-3093 GCA_031414715.1 Methylophilaceae bacterium
TGGCCGTTAAAAATGCGTACTTCTAGCAGCCACGAAGAAGGCGCAACCCGCGATTGGTCGATAACTACTAAAAAATTAGACGGTGAAAACGGCAAGGTCACACATTTGGTCGGTGCAAAAGTTGAGTGGAAAGACGGCAAAATGAGTGAGGTTGCAGGCTCAGAATTCACCATTCCTGCAGATTTAGTCTTGCTGGCAATGGGCTTTGTATCACCTGTGCAAGCAGTATTAGAAGCATTTGGCGTAGAAAAAGACACGCGCGGTAACGCTAAAGCGACGACTGACGGCGAAGGATGCTATAAAACCAATATCGACAAAGTATTTGCAGCAGGTGACATGCGCCGTGGGCAGTCATTAGTTGTGTGGGCAATTCGTGAAGGTCGCCAAGCAGCGCGTGCAGTCGATGAATTCTTGATGGGCAGTTCTACACTTCCACGCTAATGGCTGTACTTCATAATGATACCTTCCTTCGTGCTTTAAACCGCGAAACTACGCCTTACACGCCCGTGTGGATGATGCGTCAAGCTGGGCGTTATTTGCCAGAATATCGTGCAAGTCGCAAAACCGCAGGCAGCTTTTTAGATTTATGCAAAAACCCAAATTTTGCGACAGAAGTTACCATGCAGCCACTTGATCGTTATCCGTTATTGGATGCTTCGATTTTATTTTCAGATATTCTTACAGTGCCCGATGCAATGGGCTTGGGCTTATATTTTGAAGAAGGAGAAGGGCCAAAATTTGAGCGCACACTGCGCGAAGAAGCTGAAATTAAGGCTTTGCATGTGCCAGATATGGCCAAGTTGCAATATGTGTTTGATGCGGTGAGTCAGATTCGCAAAACCATTAATGGCCGCGTGCCGCTAATTGGCTTTTCAGGTAGCCCGTGGACGCTGGCGACTTATATGGTAGAAGGCAAAGGCGGCACCGATTTTTTAAACATAAAAAAAATGGCCTATGCGCGCCCAGATTTGCTGCACCATATTTTAGAAACCACTGCACTCACAGTGATTGAATATTTAAACGCGCAAATTACTGCTGGCGCGCAAGCGGTGATGATATTTGATTCGTGGGGCGGCGCGTTGTCACACAATGCTTACGTTGAGTTTTCTCTGAATTACATGCAGAAAATTGTAGCTGGTTTAACAAAAACTGTTGATGGTAAACAAGGAAGTAAAGAAAACGTTCCGAGCATTGTATTCACCAAAGGTGGCGCTTTGTGGCTAGAGGCGCAAGCGGAAATTGGCGCTGATGCGCTTGGGCTGGACTGGACGGTGGATATTGGCAGTGCGCGCAAAAGAGTTGGCGATAAAGTGGCGCTGCAAGGCAATTTAGACCCCGCGATTTTGTTGAGTACGCCAGCGGCGATTGAAAAAGAAGTTGCAAGTATTTTAGCCAGTTATGGCAAAGGCAATGGGCACGTGTTTAATTTGGGTCACGGCATTACGCAGTGGACGCCACCAGAGAACGCTGACGCTATGCTAAAAGCTGTGCGTGAGCACAGCCAGCAATATCACAAATAAGCTACCTAAACAGCACGAGAAGAAAACATTGCCCCGCAAGCCAGTATCCATGCGGCATACAGGGCATGCAAATAAGATATGAAGAATATGATGTATAAAAGTAAATAAAAAAAGCCCGTAATTACGGGCTTTTTTGTGTGAAAAATTAGGCTTACAGCATTCTGTCTAGCGTTTCATCTTTGTCGATAAACTTGTGTTTTAGTGCCCCAATAATATGCACAACAATCACTAATAAAATTACCAAGCCGACGATTTCGTGCACTTCTTTAAATGCCTCGCGTAGAGGGGTGTTATCTAAGCCACCAATAAATTCTAAACCAAACCATTTAATGCCATATTTGCTGGCAACCGCCATGATTAAGCCGCTTAGTGGCAGTGCAACCATAAGCGCATACAATAACCGATGTACATTTTTGGCAAGCTTGCTCTCCCAAACTTTGTATGAAGCCAACATGGCAGGCACTTTGTGGGTAATGCGCCAAAAAATTCTAAATAAAATCAGCGCAAAAATGGTCACGCCAATTGATTTGTGCAGGTTGAAATAAAAAGTTCTAGGAGAAGCTTCTTCGCTTAATTGCCAGGTATAAATGCCCCAATTGAACAAGTCGTAAGCCATTTGTTTGGGTGCTTCTTTAGGTAAATCGCTCATAAACCAGCCTAGGGCAAACATGCCAAAAATGGCGATAGCGATAAGCCAGTGTAAAACTTTGGCAGTTTTTGTATAGCGCGTGGCAGGTTGATTCATAGTAAACTCCTCTAATATTGCTTTGTGTGACAAGCATCACAGCAAAGGTATGTTGTTCAACGCTATTGTAGCGTTTGAACGATAATATAGACAAGGAAACAATATGAGAGTTTTGCCGAACAAGCTGGCACTAAGCATGGTGGCCTTTAGTATGCTGGCGCTAGTGGCTTGCGCTACTAATCAGCCTACAGCGCAAGCGGCAGGCGGCTTAGCAACAGAAGGCTTTATGTTAGATAACTTGGGCGAAGGCGTTTATGTGCATCGCGGAGCGCATTTAGATATTGATGAAGGTTACCAAGGCGATATTTGCAACATCAGTTTTGTGGTGGGTGAAAAGGGCGTGGCAGTGATTGACACTGGCGGTAGCCTAAAAGTGGGCCAACATTTGCGCGCTGAGATTAAAAAAGTCACAGACAAGCCTATTTTATATGTAATTAACACGCATGTGCACCCAGATCATATTTTTGGCAACGCCGCATTTATTGAAGATAAACCTAAATTTATTGGCCATGAAAAGCTAGAGCAAGCCATGTTTACCCGTAAAGATGGTTACGATAAATTAAACAAACGCTTGCTGGGCGATGATGCCAAAGGCACAGAAATTGTAGCGCCCAACCTTGCAGTGAAATCGGTAGAAACAGTTGATTTGGGCGGCAGACAATTAACAATAACAGCGCACCCCAGTGCGCACACTAACACTGATATAACAATAATAGATCATAAAACACAAACACTATTTACTGGCGATTTAGTGTTTATTGAACGTACACCAGTGATAGAGGGTGATATTAATGGCTTGATTGCTGAACAAGAAATGCTAAAAATGCT
>JANNWI010000006.1:0-3982 GCA_031414715.1 Methylophilaceae bacterium
CGCTGCTTTAGATTGTTATCCAACAGGCCTGAGATAAAATTGGCATGAACTTCCACGCCAGGATAATTGCTTTGCACAGGCGTCGCACGTAAATCCATCAAGCCTGGGGCAGTGGTTCCCACTAGCACTATTTTATTTTTAAGCGTGGCAATTGGTATTTTTTTATTTAACACATCGCTAGCAGAGATATATTGAAAGCTGCCTTGAGCACCGCGAAATGGCACCAGCGCAGCCACGTTGACATCTACTGGAATGCGTTTATCACCTAGTTTAAACGCCTCTAGCCCTGCGTAATGCTCGCCAGCGCCTAAACTGGCAAGTTTAGCCTCAATGACTGGATTATCTAAATATATGCGTACGACTGACATCGCCAGTGATTCGTAGTAATTTTGTTGATATTTCACAAACACAGAGATTTTTCTGGTAATGCCATCTATATCTGGCTCGGGGTTAAAATGGCCTGCAGCACGCGCATTGTTTTGCAATACGGCCAAATTAGCACCATAACCAGTAGCTTCTGCAAATCCTAACGCTGGATTATCAAAGCTACCTGCAGAAAATATCTCTGCAGGTAAATGACCTATACGGTTATTATCGCCATTAGTTTGAAAATAATAACCCAGTACGATTTTGCGGTTTTTTAGACTATCGGCAAAAATTTGGTCGTAATCAAGCTTAGGTTTAATCAATTCAAGCGCATCAGCAAAAGCTGCGTTGTCTTTTAAGTACGTTTGCTGCATCCACTGCAAGTTTTTAAGTCCAGCGCTCTCATCTTTTTCGGCAAACACCACATCGAAACCCAGCGTGTTAATTTGATAGGTGTCAAACAAGACATCTACCATCAAAGCAAGTTTGTCACGACTCCATGGCCAACGGCCTTGCTCGGCTAAGCTTTTCTCATCAATATCTACAATCACAATGCGCGAATCTATCGTGCGTGGCATCAGTAGATTCAGCCGCAAATCATAACTATAGTTTTCTAACTTACTCAGAAATGGTAGTGGTAACACGTTGCTAGCATGTAGCAACATGAATATGACGATGGCAAGGCTTAGCGCTAAACTAATGCCGTGTTGCTTAATCAATGCTAAAAAATTAAGCAATATCTTGCTGGATGAAAAAAAACGCATTGTTGAATTTTGATTGAATGATTTGATTATAATGTTAATTTGTAGATTTTATGGCCTAACATTCAAGCACAAGCATAACGCATTATGCTTGTCATGAATAGCGCGTAAACTAAATCAATCTTTTATCATGAATCATCTTTTACACACTATTTAATATGACGCTAGCCACAGAAACACCGATTGAAATTTGCCAAACTAACAAACCAAACGCAACTGTGATTTGGTTGCACGGCTTGGGCGCCGACGGACACGACTTTGAACCAGTGGTCAATATGCTCAATTTGCCAAATATTCGCTTTATTTTGCCGCACGCACCTTACCAAAAAATCAGTATGAACAACGGTTATGAAATGCGCGCTTGGTACGACTTGTTTGGCTTACAAAGTAAACACCCACAAGATGCAGCGGGCATAGAAAAAACGCAGGTTTACATCGAATCACTTATCGCGCAAGAAAATAACCGCGGCATTGCCAGCGAACGTATTGTGATTGCAGGCTTCTCCCAAGGCGGTGCTATTGCGCTGCATGTAGCATCGCGCCAGCAACAAGCATTGGCGGGCGTGCTGGCGCTATCGACCTATTTGCCTTTGCAAGATAAATTAGCACAACAAAAAACCAGCCAAAGCTTAAATACGCCTATTTTTATGGCGCACGGTACGTTTGATGAGGTGATTACGTTAGAAAGATGTCAACAATCCGTTAACGTATTGCAAGAAAACGGCTACCAAATGGAGTGGCACGAATACCCCATGGCACACAGCGTACACCCACAAGAAATCAATGATATTCGCACATTTTTGCAGCGCACTTTAAGCGTACTGTAATTGATTAAACAGATAAATAAACACGCAAATAGCTTTAGTTTTGTTAGAATCATATTAAATAAATAACTAGAAAAAAATGACAAAATCCACCCAAAACGATGCCTTAGATTTTGAAAGTTCATTACTTGAGCTAGAGGCAATTGTTGCCCAAATGGAATCGGGTAATTTACCGCTAGCGCAATCGATTAGTGCTTACAAGCGCGGTTCGGCGCTACTGCAAAGCTGCCAAAAATCACTTAACGATGCCGAACAACAAGTGCGTGTGCTGACAGAAGCCAACCAACTAGTTGCGTTTGAGCCAAGCGAACCATAAAGCATGAATAAACCGATGTACACTGCGGAGACTTTGCCCATGAATGAGCCTGCTTGCGCATTTAAAGATTGGGCGCATGCTATGCAAATGCGCATGGAGGACGTGCTAGACACCCACTTACCGCCTGCCAGCACATCGCCTATGCGCTTACACGAGGCCATGCGCTATTCCACCATGGGTGGCGGCAAGCGTGTACGTGCTTTGTTGGCTTATGCGGCGGGTGAATTTTGTGGTGCCGAATTAAGTAAAATTGATGTACCTGCTGCTGCGGTAGAAATTATTCATGCCTTTTCACTGGTACACGATGATTTACCATGCATGGACGATGATGATTTGCGCCGTGGTAAACCAACTGCGCACAAGCAATATGGCGATGCCATCGCACTACTGGTAGGTGACGCTCTGCAAAGTTTGGCTTTTCAACTGATTTCGCAAGACAAACAATTAAAAAGTGCCACGCAAAAACTAAAAATGCTGCATATTTTAGCCTTAGCCAGTGGTTCGCGCGGCATGGCAGGCGGGCAAGCGATTGATGTTGATAGCATTGGTATTCCGCTGTCTCGCGCAGAGCTAGAGCATATGCACATTCAAAAAACTGGTGCGCTGATTCGCGCTGCTGCTTTGTTGGGCGCCTACAGTGCGGACAAAAGTGCCGACAAAACCAAAGATGATAAAACAAGAGAAGAGAAAATAACGGCAGTCGATCACTTTGCCAAATCTATCGGATTGGCGTTTCAAGTGGTAGATGATATTTTAGATGCTGAAGCCGACACACAAACCTTGGGCAAAACTGCGGGCAAAGATCAGCTGCATAACAAATCGACTTATGTCACCATTTTAGGCTTGTCAGCCGCCAAACAATTGGCCAGCGAGCTACACGCCAATGCGATGGCGGCTTTGTCTTTTTATGGTCGCGAGGCAGATTTATTGAGGCAGCTGGCTAACTTTATTACACAACGTAGCTTTTAGTTACAAGCGCTCATTTCAATCGATTCTACATCTACCATTTTCAATGCCCTCTTTACTCAATAAGATTAATTCGCCTGAAGATTTACGCCAGCTAGATCGCGAGGAATTAGCGACACTAGCGGCTGAGTTGCGTGCATTTTTGGTAGAAAGCGTGTCGCAAACAGGTGGTCATTTGGCGTCTAATCTGGGCGTGGTCGAACTCACCATTGCCTTGCATTACGTTTTTAATACGCCTGATGACCGCTTGGTGTGGGATGTTGGCCATCAAACCTATCCGCATAAAATATTGACTGGCCGCCGCGAGGCCATGGCTAAACTGCGCAAGCCTACAGGCATTGCAGGCTTTCCACGCCGTGGCGAGAGCGCTTATGATACTTTTGGCACTGGCCACTCCAGCACTTCTATATCTGCCGCGTTAGGCATGGCGATTGCGGCTAAGCAGGCAGGATTAGAGCGGCGTTGCGTGGCGATTATTGGCGACGGCGCCATGACTGCTGGCATGGCGTTTGAGGCGCTTAACAATGCAGGTGACATGGATGCCAACTTATTAGTCATTTTAAATGACAACGACATGAGCATCTCCAATAATGTTGGCGCGCTGAATAACTATTTAGCCAGATTACTGTCTGGCCGTTTTTATGACAAAGTGCGGCAAAGTGGCAAAAAGATATTGGGTGCTGTACCTCCGGTGCAAGAATTTGCCAAGCGCGCCGAAGAGCATGCGAAAGGTATGGTGACGCCCGGCA
>JANNWI010000007.1:0-1660 GCA_031414715.1 Methylophilaceae bacterium
CAATGAGGTGGATTTAGAAATTCGCCTTGAGCGCATGGGCTTAGATTTAATCACTTTTAAATCGACTGAAAAATCCAAAAAAGCTTTCCGTCAAAGTAAAGTCAATAATCGTGATTTAGTCATGTTTTGTTTTCAGTTAGAGCAGCTTACTAGCGCTGGGGTACCAATTTTAGATGGCCTAAACGATTTACGCGAAAGCACACAAAATCCCTACTTTCAAAAAGTATTGGGTGGGGTGGCGGGTGAGGTTGAAGGCGGTAAAATGCTAAGCCAAGCGCTTGGAGAACACCCTGATGTGTTTGATGAAGTGTTTGTGAACTTAGTGGCGGCAGGCGAACAAACTGGCCAGCTACCAACCGTGTTTGATAACCTTGCAAATACCTTAAAATGGCAAGATGAGTTGCTTGGCCAAACCAAGCGGCTATTGGCATACCCACTGTTTGTATTTGTGGTAGTAATGGCTGCAGTGACGTTTTTAATGATTTATTTAGTACCAGAGATGGTGAAATTTTTAAACAGTCTTGGCCAAGAGCTGCCATTAAACACACGTATATTAATTTTTATTTCTGATGTATTTGTAAAATACTGGTGGCTAATTTTAACTATACCAATTGTGGTGATTACTGGCTTAGCCGCTTATATTCGGCAAAGCAATGATGCGCGTTATCAGTTCGATTACATTAAGCTTAAGCTGCCTTTAACCGGTGAGATTTTACAAAAAATAATTATGGCGCGCTTTGCACGCTATTTTGCGCTGATGTATCAAACAGGTATTCCCATTTTAGATGCCATTAAAACCTGCGAAAAAATTGTGGGCAACCGCGTGGTAGCCGATGCGCTTAGTCGAGCCCATGCACAGATTAATGCAGGTGATAGCATGAGTGAAAGCTTTCAAAATGCGGGATTGTTTCCACCGCTGGTGGTGCGTATGATTAAAGTGGGTGAAAGCACTGGCGCGCTAGATAAATCGCTATTGAATGTAAGCTATTTTTACGACAGAGACGTGAATGAGATGATGCAAAAAATGCTGAAATTACTAGAGCCTGCGTTGACGGTGGTTTTAGGTTTAATATTGGCGTTTATTATGATGTCTGTGCTGGGCCCTGTGTATGATTCGTTTGGAAAAATGAAGTTTTAAAATTTAATGTTTACTAATCCTAAAAAAATAATTTTGTGTGCCACCAATAGCAGCCTAACCGCTGGGTTTTGGCATGGCACAAAGTTGCAAACTTATGCAGTATTTAGCAATACCAGCCAAGATCTCACGCGTTTTAGCGAATATTTAGCACAATATACCGATATTAATATTTACTTAATTGCGGACGCGATTGAAGAAGATTATCGTCTAGAAAGTTTGCCGCATACGACTGGCGCCGCAAGACGCGAAATTGTTGAGCGTAAACTTAATCAGTTTAATCGAAACAGCTTATATCGCGTGGCACACTTTATTAATCGTGCTACGGACAAGCGCAAAGACGATAACTATTTATTTGTAGCGCTTAACAATGCTGATTTTTTACAAGGCTGGATGGACGTGATTCAAGCCAGCCATGCCCCGCTAGTTGGCGTATATTTATTGCCGATGATTAGCCAAGTGGTAGTACGCCAAATGAAGTTGATGGCACCGCATATTTTGCTGTGCGAGCGACTATCGTCAGGC
>JANNWI010000008.1:0-1759 GCA_031414715.1 Methylophilaceae bacterium
AAAGTCACGGTTTAATTATATTCTTAGTATTTAATCAGTGCAGAACCCCAAGTAAAACCACCACCAAATGCTTCCATCAAGATAACATCGCCACGTTTAATACGGCCATCACGCACGGCCACGTCCAAAGCTAACGGAATCGATGCGGCTGAGGTGTTACCATGCTTATCCACTGTCACAATAACTTTCTCCATCGACATATCTAGCTTTTTAGCGGTAGCTTGTAATATACGAATATTGGCTTGGTGCGGTACTAACCAATCGATGTCACTTTTTTGCATATTATTGGCAGCTAGCGTTTCATCGACAATTTGGTCAAGCGTATTCACCGCCATTTTAAATACTGCGTTGCCTTCCATCAGCACCGTGTCAGGCCTATCTTCGTTTCGTGGTACGTGCAACATATTCTCAAAGTTGCCATCTGCATGCAAATGCGTAGAAATAACGCCCAGCTTTTCATTAGAGTCGTTTACATCAGCTTGCAAAATAATCGCACCTGCGCCGTCGCCCCACAAAATACAGTTACTTCTATCAGTGTAATCGACAATACGCGAGAATGTCTCTGCGCCCAGCACCAGCGCGAATTTAGCGGCACCTACTTTAATGAAATTATCTGCGGTTGCCAGTGCATAGATAAAGCCGCTGCATACCGCTTGCACGTCAAACGCGGGACAACCTGCAATGCCTAGCTTGCGCTGCAGCATGGTGGCTACGCTAGGAAATATTTTATCTGGCGTAGTGGTGGCAACAATGATTAAATCGATTTGGTTGGCTTCTATGCCCGCCGCTTCAATGGCTTTTAGCGAGGCCTGCAACGCCAAATCACTGGTATATTCACCTTCTGCCGCAATATGGCGCTGTCGAATACCGGTGCGAGTGAAAATCCATTCATCGGTGGTATCTACCATTGCTTCAAAATCTTTATTCGTGAGAATTTTTTTAGGCAGGTAGCTGCCTGTACCTGTGATTTTTGATATTGTTTGATTGACTGTCATACCACTTCTTCCAGCAAGTTAGCCACAGTTGGCTGCATATGCTCAATTTCTAATTGCTGCGTAATACGGTTTAGTACACCGCTACGCGCCTCTTCAATCGCCACTTGTATGGCATGCAAAAAGGCAATTTTATCCGCCCCACCGTGGCTTTTAACAACAATACCGCGCAAGCCTAAAAAGCTCGCGCCGTTGTAAAGACGAGGATCTAAGCGCTTTTTAAACGCTTTTAACACTGGCATTGCGCCCAAAGCCATTATTTTTGTGATCCAATTACGTTTAAATTCTTGCGTTAAAAATTTGCCCATCATATGCGCTAAACCTTCCGTAGTTTTAAGCGCCACATTACCTACAAAACCATCGCAAACCACTACATCAACTGTGCCTTTAAAAATATCGTCGCCTTCTACATTGCCATAAAAATTCAAATGGCTGGCACGCAATAATTCAGCTGTTTGTTTAACAACCTCATTACCTTTAATATCCTCAGAGCCGATATTTAACAGCCCCACAGTTGGATTAGGTTTATGTTCAACACAACTCACTAGCATGGCGCCCATCACCGCAAACTGTAAAAGCTGCTCTGCTGTGCAATCTGCATTTGCGCCAAGGTCTAGCATGTAAGTATTGCCTTTTTCCGAAGGTAAAGCCGAGGCAATCGCTGGCCTATCAATGCCAGGTAGGGTTTTTAATACGAATCTAGCAGTGGCCATTAGCGCGCCCGTATTACCCGCACTGACGCATGCATTAGCTTCACCCGATTTCAC
>JANNWI010000009.1:0-5460 GCA_031414715.1 Methylophilaceae bacterium
TTTAAGGTAGCAGTGTTGCCAGCCTCTGACGTGGGTACCTGCGCACCTGATTCAGTCTGTTGTTGCGCTGATGACGTGGGCGGGGCGGGGCGATTTTTTTGTTGCCATGCGTCCCACAACATCATAATCGAGAATGAAAAAATAACAAATAAAACTAAACGGCGTGTATCCATATATTCTTCTAATATAAATTTCTATGTAAATGTCAGCTCTGCGTATCTAACTTTAAACGTATCTAATCACACTTTAACTTACTGCCTATTATTTTTGTTAACTACTATTTTGGAGCTGGGTCGTGTCCACCAGCCTGCCACGGATGACAACGTAATATTCTTTTCGCGGCAAACCATATGCCTTTAATCGCACCATGCGTTTGCAAGGCTTCTATGGCGTAATGCGAGCATGTTGGCATAAAACGACATTGCTGGCCAAAAAATGGGCTTAAAGCCAGTTGGTAGCCCTTAATTATTGACACTAAAAGCTTAGTCATCATTTTTTACGCAACACCACGCATAAATCGTTAAACTCTTGTTTAATTTCAACAAAATTTGGCTTTTCAAACAACTTTTGCACTTGTATCACCACATCAAAAGCTGGTAGCTCATGCTGTTTTAATCTAAATAACTCTCTAAGCACTCTGCGCATATAGTTGCGTTGTACGGCTAGTTTAGCTATTTTTTTTGCCACTACTAAACCCAAACGAGCACCATTTTTGTCGTTTGGGCGATAGCGCATAATGATGTGCTTATTCGCAATTCGTTTGCGCAAATTAAAAACGGATGAAAAATCATCCGTTTTTACTAGTTTGGCTTTTTTTGGTAATCTCAAAGTTTACCAATGAAGCTCTTTAATATTTATTACGCTTAGATTTAAAACCTAGGTGCTTTGCGCCTAAATATTAAAGGCCTAAGCGCACACGACCTTTAGCACGACGTGCTGCAATTACTGCGCGACCGCCTTTGGTTTTCATTCGCACTAAAAAGCCATGAGTACGGGCGCGACGTGTTTTAGAAGGTTGATAAGTACGTTTCATTTTATTCTCCAACTTGCAAATGCTACAAAGCCGCATATTAAACCCGATAACCCCCTATTCTGTCAATCTATATTTATCAAAGTGATGACTAAATTCAATTAATAAATAAATATTACATTGCCTGTGGATAACTTGGGTTAAACAAGCTAAAATAGGCAGGAAATAATGGAAGAATTTGACATTTTGTGGCATGTTAAATATGACTTATTAAGTTTAATTTTAAGATAAGCCATTAATAAATCTTATTAAAATCAATAATGTAACAATAATATTATGGGGTTTCAGGCAAGTGATGGAAAATTTTTGGCCTATCTGCCTTAGTCGCTTTGAACAAGAGCTGTCAGCGCAACAATTTAATACATGGATAAAGCCTCTGCAAATAGAAGCGGGTAAGGATGTCATACGCCTGCTGGCACCCAATAAATTTGTGCAGCAATGGGTAAAAGAACGGTTTTTAGGCAAAATTGAAACCATTGCCGCTGAGCTACTGCCACTTAATACAGCCATCGAGCTGGCTATTTGTGACAAAACCAGCGCAAGAAAAGTCAACGACATCAAGCCAAATAAAAGCACTTCAGCTAAAACCAGTTTGTCTGACTTAAACAATCATTTTGATGCAAATACCAACAAGAAAAATATTGACCAGACTACTGTCAATCGCCGCACTGCTGAGCGTGGCTCTGGTTTAAATAGCAGCTTTAATTTTAATAACTATGTGACTGGTCGTGCCAATCAACTGGCGCGTGCTGCCGCATTGCAGGTGGCTGAAAACCCAGGACAGGCCTACAATCCGCTATTTATCTATGGTGGCGTTGGTTTAGGTAAAACGCATTTATTACAAGCCATCGGCAACCAACTTAAACAACAAAACCCTGAGGCTAAAATTCGTTATTTGCACGCGGAGCGCTATGTATCAGACGTGGTAAAGGCCTACGAAAATAAAGCTTTTGATGAGTTTAAGCGCCAGTATCACTCGCTTGATTTACTACTCATTGATGATATTCAGTTTTTCGCCAAAAAAACCCGTACTCAAGAAGAGTTTTTTTATGCATTCAACACGCTGATAGAAGAAAAAAAACAAATTGTTATCTCCTGTGATACCTACCCAAAAGAAATTATTGATGTCGATGAGCGTCTACGTACCCGTTTTAGCTGGGGCTTAACAGTCGCTATTGAGCCACCAGAACTGGAAATGCGGGTGGCGATTTTGCTTAAAAAAGCAGAAGAGTCTAAAATTAATCTGTCTGAAGATGTGGCTTTTTTTGTTGCCAAGCAAATACGTTCTAGCGTACGCGAGTTGGAAGGGGCACTTAACCGCATAGTTGCCATGGCTAACTTTACAGGCCATGCAATTGATACCGCGCTAGCAAAAGACGCTCTGCGCGATTTAATTGCGGTGCGCGGCCGCCAAATTACCATAGAAAACATACAAAAAACGGTGGCTGATTATTACAAAATCAAAGTGAGCGAAATGCACAGCAAAAAACGGTCGCGTAATTTTGCGCGTCCTCGGCAAGTTGCCATGAGCCTAGCCCGCGAGCTGACTAACCATAGCTTTCCTGAAATAGGTGAAGCTTTCGGCAGTCGCCATCACACCACCGTCATGCACGCATGTGAAGAAATTGAGCAGTTACGCTTAAATGACCAAGCCATTGCGAGAGATATTGGATTTTTAACACAAGTTATTCGGGATTAATTATCAATAAAACCATTGTTAATAAAGCCATATTAAGTTGTGGATAAAAAATGTGTAAGATGGATTTTTAACAAAACCTTATTTTTATCCACAAAGCATACACAGTAATCAACAGGCTTTAACACAAATTAAAATTGAAATAAGTGGATGATTTTAATAACTAAGTAATCATTATCAACAGAAAAAGACTACATTATTATTACTATTGTTTTTAAATATATATTAAACAAATAATTAAGGCTTTTAAATAAACAGTGTGGCATTCATTTTTTTGGAAACAATTATGCAAATTAAAATTAATCGCGAAGTATTACTAAAACCCCTCACTAATGTTAGTAGCATAGTAGAGCGTCGTCACACCTTGCCAATTCTTTCAAATTTATTGATAGAAGCTAAAAATAATAATATCCAATTGACAGCAACTGATTTGGAAATGCAGATTTCGCTAAATATAGAAAGTAAGTTTAGTGGTGAATTATCAACGACGATTTCTGCTAAGAAATTATTCGACATCTGTCGATCTCTGCCAGAGTCAGTAGATATTGACATGGTTAGTACCGATAGTCGTATTACCGTAAAAGCAGGGAAAAGTCGTTTTAACTTACAAACCTTGCCAGCTGCCGATTACCCAGTAATGACTAAAGTGGCAGAGAGCAATACCAGTATTCAAATTAGCCAAATTGCATTAAAAAAACTGCTTAAACAAGTAGAGTTTGCCATGGCACAGCAAGATATTCGTTATTATCTGAATGGTTTGTTATTGGAAGTGAACGAAAATAAATTGAATATTGTTGGCACCGATGGACATCGTTTAAGTTTTACTTCAACCACCCTAAATAAGAGCTACGATAAAACAGAAGTCATTTTGCCGCGAAAAACTGTAGTGGAACTGGTTAAACTGCTTGATGATAGTGAAAATGAAGTGAATATTGAGTTAAATGCAGGCCAAGTTAATTTTGCGTTTAATGAAATTCGTTTAATCTCAAAAGTGATTGATGGTAAATTTCCTGACTATCATCGGGTGATTCCTGTTGGACATCAAAATACCTTCAATGTAAATCGCATGGCTGTGCTCAGCGCTATGCAACGCGCTTCTATATTATCGAACGAGAAATATCGCGGTATCCGCATGGTGCTAAGCAACAACAATTTGAAACTGATTAGCACCAATACCGAGCAAGAAGAAGCGGAAGAAGAGTTGGAAATTACTTATGCCAAAGATGGCTTAGATATTGGTTTTAACGTCACTTATTTAATTGATGTACTAAATAACGTGAACGATGAAACGATCAATTTTTCATTTGCAGATGCTAACAGCAGTTGCTTAATTACCGTACCTAATGATGAAAATTATAAATATGTCGTGATGCCAATGCGTATATAACTTGAGTATTCCGTTTCACGTGAAACGATAGTTCATTAAAAAAGTAGCTATAAATAATAAACCTTTAAACAAATAGTAAAGAACATAGTATGGCAAAAGCCCCAGCACAACCCGAATACAACTCAGACAGCATTAAAATTTTAGAAGGTCTAGATGCAGTGCGTAAACGCCCTGGCATGTATATTGGTGATACGTCCGATGGCTCTGGTTTGCACCACATGGTATTTGAGGTGCTGGATAACGCCATTGACGAGGCGCTGGCAGGCCATTGTGATGATATCAAGGTCATCATTCACCCAGACAACTCTATTAGCGTCTCAGACAACGGGCGTGGCATTCCTACCGATATTAAAACGGATGATAAGCATGATCCACAACGTTCGGCGGCTGAAATTGTCATGACCGAGCTGCACGCAGGCGGTAAATTTGACCAAAACTCTTACAAAGTGTCGGGCGGTTTGCACGGCGTGGGCGTTTCAGTGGTAAATGCGCTATCAGATTGGTTGCGCCTTAAAATTTACCGTAAAGGTGAAGTACACCAGATGGAATTTCATCGTGGTGTACCAGTTGCGCCATTGGTAAAAACAGGAAAAACCGATAAAAAAGGCACCGAAGTACACTTTCTAGCTTCAGTTGAAACCTTTGTTCTGGTGGAGTATCACTTTGAAATTTTAGCTAAACGTATTCGCGAGCTGTCATTTTTAAATTTTGGCGTAAAAATAGAATTAATCGATCAACGCACTGGTAAAAGCGAAAATTTTGCGCATGCTGGTGGCATTAAAGGCTTTGTTGAATACATCAACCGTACTAAAACCGTGCTGCATCCTAAAACTTTTTATGCCAAGGGCGAAAAAGACGGCATGACCATTGAGGTGGCCATGCAATGGAATGATAGTTACTCTGAGACCGTGCAATGCTTTACTAATAATATTCCACAACGCGATGGCGGCACCCATTTAACCGGCTTGCGCACCGCCATGACACGCACGCTGAATCAATATATTGAGCAAAGCGATTTGGCTAAAAAAGCCAAAGTGGAAACCACTGGCGATGATATGCGTGAAGGTATTTGCTGTGTGCTTTCAGTCAAAGTACCAGATCCTAAATTTTCATCGCAAACCAAAGATAAATTGGTTTCTAGCGAAGTGCAACCCGTGGTTTCAGAAGTGGTTTCACAAAAACTGGCCGACTTTTTAGCTGAAAACCCAGCCGACGCCAAAATCATCTGCGGCAAAATTGTCGATGCTGCACGTGCGCGTGAAGCGGCGCGTAAAGCCCGTGAAATTACGCGTCGCAAAGGCGTGATGGATACGCTAGGCTTACCTGGAAAACTAGCTGATTGCCAAG
>JANNWI010000010.1:0-2915 GCA_031414715.1 Methylophilaceae bacterium
ATTGGCCGCTTGCCGTCTCAGCAGATAACATCACTGCATCGGTGCCATCCAACACGGCATTTGCCACATCAGACACTTCTGCACGGGTTGGAATTGGGCTGCTAATCATCGATTCCATCATTTGTGTGGCGGTTATCACCAGTTTGTTTTGCGCACGCGCCATACGTATCATACGTTTTTGCAAGCCTGGCACTGCTGCATCACCGACTTCCACACCTAAATCACCTCGTGCCACCATAATGGCATCAGAGGCTTCGATAATGGCTTCTAAATTTTCAATCGCTTCTGCGCGTTCTATTTTGGCAACTATACTGGCCGTACCGCCTGCATTTTTTACCAAGGTTTTGGCAAATAAAATATCTTGCGCATTTTTGGGAAAAGAAATAGCAATATAGTCTGCCTCAAGCGCTACAGCAGTTTTTAAATCTTCTAAATCTTTTATAGTAAGTGCATCTGCTGCAAGTCCTCCACCCTGCAGATTAATGCCTTTATTGTTTGATAGCGTACCACCCGCCATAATGACGCAGTGAATTTGATTGCCTTTAACATGGTCTACCAGCATGGTAATGCGACCATCATCTAACAGCAATAAATTGCCAGCAGACACTTCTCGCGGCAAGCTTTTGTAATCCAAGCCAATTTGAAATTGGTTGCCCAATTCGCAATCAGCATTTAATACAAATAAATCGCCAGAATTAAGCAAGACTTTACCCGATTCAAACTTGCCAATACGAATTTTTGGTCCTTGCAAGTCACACAAGACGCCTATCGGGCGGTTTAATTTTGCAGCGATTTTCCGCACTATTTCCGCGCGCTCAATATGGTCTTCCGCTGTTCCATGCGAAAAGTTTAAACGCACGACATTCACACCTTCCATAATCATGCGGGCAATCATCTCCTCACTTGCCGAAGCTGGGCCTAATGTTGCAACAATTTTAGTTTTTCTTAATATCATGTCTATTTTTACCATAACAAAATGTTAGCTAAATGAAAAAAGGGGCTTTGCCCCTTCTTTTTTTTATTACAAATGGCAACTTGCTAGCCTTTAGCGCGGCTTTCTAAAATTTCCACAGCAGGCAGTTTTTTTCCTTCTAAAAACTCTAAAAACGCACCGCCTGCTGTTGAAATATAGCTTATCTTGTCGTAAATACCATACTTCTGTATGGCCGCAATGGTATCGCCACCACCAGCCAAGGTGAAGGCTTGACTGTTAGCAATCGCATTTGCAATGGTTTTGGTGCCTTCGCCAAATTGGTCAAACTCAAACACACCCACTGGGCCATTCCAAACGACGGTACCTGCATTATTAATAATCTCTACTAATTCATTAGCAGATTTTGCGCCAATATCAAAAATCATATCGTCCGCAGACACAGAAGCCACGTCTTTCTTGACTGCTGGCTCATTCGCATCAAACTTCTTAGCGCATACTACGTCAACGGGAATTGGTACAGCTGCACCACGTTGGCTCATTTTTTCCATCAACGCTTTAGCAATGGGCACCAAGTCATCTTCACACAATGATTTTCCTACTTCAAAACCGGCTGCTTTTATAAACGTATTGGCGATACCCCCGCCTACGACCATTTGGTCTACTTTTTCAGCCAAGCTTTCTAACACCGTTAATTTGGTTGAGACTTTGCTACCACCGACAATCGCCACCATTGGGCGCTTAGGGTTAAGTAACGCTTTAGTAAGCGCATCTAATTCTTCGGTCAGCAATAAACCTGCACAGGCTATTGGCGCGTATTTGGCAATGCCGTGCGTGCTAGCTTCTGCGCGGTGCGCAGTACCAAAAGCGTCCATCACAAATATATCGCAAAGTGATGCATATTTTTTCGCCAACTCATCGTTGTTTTTCTTTTCGCCCACGTTAAAGCGGCAATTTTCTAGCAAAATTAACTGGCCATCTTCCACCGTCAAACTATCGGCTGGTGCGTTGGGCGCGAGCCAGTTTTTAACCAAACGTACTTTTTTGCCTAACTTTGCACTCATCACATCTGCCACGGGTTGTAGCGAATTTTCCTCTGAATACACGCCTTCTTCTGGGCGTCCAAGATGAGAAGTCACCATCACTTTTGCGCCGGCATTTAATGCGTATTCAATCGTTGCCATACTGGCCGTGATGCGCGCGTCTGAAGTGACTTTGCCGTTGCTTACGGGTACGTTGAGGTCTGCACGAATAAATACGCGCTTACCGGCCAAGTCTAAATCAGTCATTTTAATGAAGTTCATATTGATTATGCTCAATCTATTTTGAAACGTGCTGAACTAGCCGAAGTAGATTACAGGTATAACCGTATTCGTTATCATACCAACCTACTACTTTTACAAAAGTCGAATCCAACATAATACCAGCGCCTGCATCAAATACGCCCGCCGCAGGCGAGGTGCGAAAATCAGTAGAAACGACCTTTTCGTCTGTATATCCAAGCACACCTTTCATCTCACCGTTTGCGGCAGCTTTCATTGCAGCGCAAATCGCCTCATAGCTTGTTTCTTGGTTTAATTCCACCGTTAAATCCACTACAGAAACATCGGCGCTTGGTACGCGTAGTGCCATGCCTGTCAATTTTTTGTTGAGGGCTGGAATTACTTTACCCACCGCTTTAGCCGCGCCCGTGCTAGATGGAATGATATTTTCAAACACGCTTCTGCCACCGCGCCAATCTTTTTTGCTAGGGCCATCTACCGTTAATTGCGATGCAGTTGTGGCATGTACCGTTGTCATTAATCCGCGTTTAATACCAAAACTATCGTGCAGCACTTTGGCTAGCGGAGCTAAAGCATTCGTCGTGCAAGACGCTGCTGACACAATGGCCTCACCTTTATATTCGGCGTGATTCACACCATAGACAAACATAGGCGTGTCATCCTTGCCAGGTGCAGATTGCACCACTTTTTTGGCGCCGTTA
>JANNWI010000011.1:0-6432 GCA_031414715.1 Methylophilaceae bacterium
CGACTATCGTCAGGCCTGCGCCAGACCTATTTACATAACGGTCGCCTGCGCATGAGTCGTCTAGTGCCAATGAAAGATATAAAAGCCAACCAGCTGGCATATTTTTATTTGGTCGAGATTGATAAAACCCGCATGTATTTAATGAGCCAGCGTTTGATTGGGGGCGAAACACCGCTACAAATGGTATTGCCTGTAGTAGATGGCACGCATGACGAAATTGCCAAAAGCATAAGCCAAGATCAAGGGTTAGAATGCAAAGCGGTGGATGTGTTGGCCTATGCCAAAAACGTGAATATCTCTGCAGACTTAGTAAAAGCGCACCCCGAGCTACTACACATGCAGCTACTCGCAAACGGCCATGTGCCTGATAATTTGGCACCTGTTGTTTTAAGTAAAATTCATGGTCTTAATAATATCCGTCGTAAAATCAATATCGTTACTGCCAGCATTGCTACATTGGGCGTTATTTTAGCCACCTATTATGCTTGGCAAGGTACGCAACAAAAAAATCAGCTACAAAACATAGCCGCACAAACACAACAACAGCAACAGCAATATGAAGAGGTGGCCAAAAACTTTCCCAGCACTCCTATTGCCAGCACCGAACTTAAAATTGCAGCTGATTTAGCGCAAACCATTAAAAATAATAATCAAACGCCACAACAACTTATGCAAGTGTTAAGTAGCGCTTTTGAATCATCACCTGAAATTAGCCTAAATAGGCTACGCTGGGTACAAACCAGCGATAGTGAATTTAAAGATGATGAAGGTGCGGCTAATGTTCAAGCGCAAAACCAAGCAGCGCCGCCAATTACCAATAGCGACCCAAGCCAGTTAATACAAATTGGCTTTGTCAATGCAGAGATACAAGGTTTTACTGGCGATTATCGTAAAGCGCTGAATAGCGTTAACCAGTTTGTCAGTCATTTACGTAACAATGCACTGGTACAACAAGTTGTGGTGTTGCAAGAGCCTGTTAATGTGAGCTCGCTGGCTAATTTGCAAGGCAGCACTACCGATGATAGCGCCAGCAACGAGCGTCCACCTGCCATTTTTAAGATAAAAATTATATTGAAACCAGCCAGTTTACAGCCAACAGCTGATGTTCGAACAGGTACGCCAATATGAGTTTAAGTCCACAAGATTGGCGTAAATTACGTTACCCTATTATAGGGCTGGGAGCCGCATTAATACTAGTGGGGCTGCTAGTTAGCCTTGCTGACCAATATCGCAATAAAAACGAAATTGCACTGCAAACGCAACAAAATATGCTGAACCAAGCGCGACAAAAGTTTCAGTCATCTGGTTTAGAAAAAGAAACCATTACCCAATATTTACCCATATACAATAATTTGCTAGCCAATGGCTTTGTGGGCGAAGAGCGGCGCATAGAATGGATAGAAGCCCTGCGCAACATTCACGCTAAGCATAAATTATTTAGCATCGATTACAGTATCGGCCTGCAAGAAAACTATAAACCTAGCTTTTTGCCTAATTTAGGTAGTTTTATTTTGCATCGCTCTGTAATGAGCTTAAAATTGGATATGCTGCACGAAGGCGATATGCTGGCAATTATTGATGGCCTGCGCGAGCAAACCACACCATTTATTGTACGTGATTGCAAAATTCAACGCCCAATTGGCGCAGTGGTAAACAGCAACAATGTAGTAGCTAATATGCAAGCAGAATGCGAAATAGATTGGCTGACTTTGCGCGATCCGCAACTTAGTAGTGCTGCAACAACGGGGGCATTATGATAAAAAACACTTTATTATTTTTTATATTTTCTAGCCATTTAGTTTCTGGTCAATCAGCGCTAGCGGCAGAGCCGTTGGGTCGCTTATTCACATTACCCGCAGAGCGCAGCAACTTAGATTACTTACGCCAAAACAAGAAAAAACTAGTACTGCCGGTTGTTTCCGAGGCGCCAATCGATACCGTGGAAGCCGCTCCGATAGTGCTTCCCGAGGCAGTTAATTTACAAGGTTATGTAAAACGTAACGACGGTAAAGATGGCACGGTGTGGGTGAACAACCAAGCCCTGCAAGAAAACTCAAGCAATAAAGACGTGCGCGTGGGCAGGCTTTCAGAAAACAGTAACCGCGTACCAATTAAATTATCTGGCAATGGCAGAAGTTTAAACCTAAAGGCAGGCCAAGTTTATGACCCACAAACTGGCCGCGTGCGCGAAGCGAGAAATAATGCGGCACAGGGCGACAGCGGCACGATTGGTGATGATTTTTAAGATTTAAGTTGTATGCAAAAACTTAATCAAACGATAGTTAAGCAAAGAGGTGCGGTACTAATACTAATGGCCTTTATTATTGGACTTGGCGTTTTGGCTTATTTGTTACAAGCATTTGACCCAGCAAGAATAAGATTAGAGCAAGATAAAAAGACTATGCAGGCGTTAAATGAAGCCAAACAGGCTTTAATTGGGTGGGCAGTAAGTCACCCCAATACACCTGGGTTAATGCCATACCCAGATAGAAAAACTGACGGAAATTATGATGACACAGCTGATTGTTATGCCTCAAACGTAAACTTTAATTACATTTTTACGTTAGGTCGTCTACCATTATTTAAAAACGATCCAAACTGTGTTAACACAAAAAATAATGTTGTAATTGGGATTTCAGGAGACTTTCGAGATAGTTCTGGCGAAAGACTATGGTATGAAGTCTCTAAAAATCTTCTTCACGATTATAAAGATAATGGCGGCAACCCAAACGGTACTTCGCCAATCATTAATCCGGGCATTGTTAATAATCCTGCATACCCATGGTTTACAGTAAGAGATAGAAGCGGTGCAGTTATATCTACCAGAGTGGCTGTAGTAATTATTGCACCAGCTGAGCCTGTTGGCGGGCAGGATAGGTCTGGTGGAATTGCAGACCCGAACCAATATTTAGACAAAATCACTATGGCAGACAACACCGTATATGAAAACTATAATTACCCAACCAGCGACATAAACGTGAAAGAGTTTATTATTGGTGAAAATCTCAAAACAGTAGCCCAGAATGACACTACCTATAAAGACCAATCCGTAGAGCCATATTACTACAACGATAAATTAGTTTACATTACGATTGATGAGCTAATGGCTGCGTTGGAAAAGCGGGTTGGCGAAGAGGTACGTAACGCATTAAAGCGTTATCATGATACTAATGGATTTTACCCATATGCAGCTAAGTTAGGGAGCGCTAAATTATACGCATGTGAAACAAATAACCTTACTGGCTTTTTGCCAGTTACTAACCCAGCACCAACTAATGCAATCTGTAATTACAATCGTGCAGGACTTAATGTGGCAGCTAATTGCGGCGCAGGAGGATTTGCTGAGGTGGCTTCAATACTTTTTCGAAAAACAGCAACCAACTTTACCTCTAGTAGTGGCGCATGTAATTTTAGTGGTAGAGACTGTAATTGCACGGGCGCGGGTAACTGTACTCGAGGAGTACAAATCTTTCAGTGTGATGCTAACGCTAATTGTGACACTGCTGGAACAACTTCAGGCGAGGTTAGATTCATGGGCGGGGAGTTTGATGCCACAACTATGGCAGGTACATGTAATACGCCAACAGCTGGTAATACATGCCAGACATCAGCAGTAGACGTAAGGTGTGCGGGCATAGGTGCTGGCTCAGTTACGCGAAATGTTTGTACTGACCCCGTCCTTAATGCAGGCACTTCACAAATGCCAGCATGGATTATGAACAACCGCTGGCAGGATTACTTGTATTATGAAACGACGAGACCGATGGTAGGAATAACCGTAGGAAATAGAGCAGTAGGAGCCATGATAGCGACAACAGGGAGACCACTAAATCCTCCTCAAATAAGACCATCTTGCGCTAGAGGTGACTACTTAGACAGTGCTAGAAATGTTAGTGCTGATAGTGATTACGAGCCAACTAGTGCGCTGAGAAATAACAGCTACAACGATCAAACTTTTGTGGTGTTGCCATAATGAATATTTATTTTAATAAGAAATTTGCGGGTTTTACGCTAGTAGAAATGGCGATTGTATTGGTTATTCTTGGCTTAGTACTCTCGACTCTTTTATTGCCTCTACAAGCGCAGAGGCAACAATTAGCCCAAGTGCAAACTGAGAACACTTTACAAAACGTGAAACAAGCATTATTGGGTTATGCTCAGTCCAAGGGTAGATTACCTTGCCCTGCCACAGCAGCTACCAATGGGCTTGAGGCTCCGCTTGGTGGCAATGTACTTTGCACCTCACAATTAGGCTATTTGCCAGCAACAACTTTAGGTATTCAGCCAACTGATGCAGATGGGTTTGCTGTGGATGCTTGGAATAATCGGATAATGTATGCAGTAGCACAAAACAGTACTACAAATGCGCCTGCAAACACCGCAACACCAGATTACACAACTAATAACGCGACAGATGGCATGAATGTTGTAGGTTTAGCAAATTTAACTCCTGAATTGCGGGTTTGTAATTCATCTACAGGTGTAATTGCAGCAGCATGTTCTGGCGGCGCAGAAACAAACTATTTAATTAACAATGCAGTTGCTGTAATTTATTCAACTGGTGCAACTGGTGCACAAGCATCTGGCGGAGCAGATGAAAATCTCAATCCTAAAATACCAACAAACCCAAAAAGTGTGTTTGTAAGTCATGGCATTGTGGCAGGTTCATTAAACGAGTTTGACCATTTAGTAACTTGGATTTCGCCATTTGTGCTCTACAACTCAATGATTCAAGCAGGCCAGCTTCACTAAATTTTCATCATGAATGACAACCAACTTTTACGTTATAGCCGTCATATTCTATTGCCGCAAATTGAGTATGCGGGTCAAGAAAAGCTTATAAAAAGCCATGTACTAATTATTGGTGCGGGTGGTTTGGGTGCGCCAGCAGCCTTATATTTGGCGGCTTCTGGCGTAGGTAAACTAACTATTTGCGATTTCGATACGGTTGATTTAACCAATTTGCAGCGGCAAATTATTCACACCACGGCATCAATCGGCACAAATAAAGCGCTTTCAGCGCAGCAGACCATTTACGAGATTAATCCCGAAGTGAATGTGCAAACAGTGCAGCAAAAATCTACCGAGGCAGAATTTAAGCTATTGGCTGCCGATGCAGATGTGGTGATTGATTGTAGTGATAATTTTGCCACGCGTTATACACTTAACCGAGTGTGTTTTGCACTTAAAAAACCGTTAGTTTCGGGCGCCGCACTTGGGTTTGAAGGGCAAGTTACGGTGTACGATTTTAGGCATGAAAACAGTCCATGTTACCACTGTCTTTTTCCAGACACTGGCGAAGACACTGATTTGCGTTGTGCCACAAATGGCGTATTTGCGCCGCTGGTGGGCATGATAGGCACCACGCAAGCTGCGGAAGCGTTGAAATTAATGATGAATATTGGTGAGAGTTTGCAAGGTAGATTGTTGCTGCTAGATGCTCTTGCGATGGAATGGCGGACGATTAAGTTGGCGCGCGACCCAAGTTGCGCAGTGTGTGGAAGCTAGTTTCTACCCCACACCAGCCCTCCCCCTTAAAATGGGAGAGAGTATAGAAGCTAGCATTCCTTCCCCTTTGAGGGGGAAGGTTAGGATGGGGGTAAGGCTTTAATTATGCAAAGCACTAACCCGCACATTAAAACTTTTTCTCGCAAGTTGCGCAAAGATATGACAGATGCTGAAAAGCATTTGTGGCGGCGTATAAGAATGCAACAGCTGGGCGTAAAATTTAGACGGCAACACCCTGCAGGCAGTTATATTTTAGATTTTGCATGTGTAGAACTAAAACTTGCTTTGGAGTTGGATGGTAGCCAGCACGCAGAAATCAAACAAATAGATGCAGAACGAACCAGCTGGCTAAACGCAAAAGGTTGGCAGGTATTGCGTTTTTGGAATAACGATGTGTTGCAGAATATTGATGGTGTATTGGGGGTTATTTCCAACCACATACGACCCCCATCCTAGCCTTCCCCCTCAAAAGGGGAAGGAATTATGTGTTATTTTTAACATTGCCCTGCAAGCCAATACTCATGCGGGTTGCAGGGCAATGTTTATTTGAATTACTTTCCACCAACCAAGTTTTTCACCGCGCTCACCAAGTCGCCTGGCACAACCACTATTTTACTATTTGGTGAGGTAGCCAATTTTTGCATGGCGGTTATGTAGCGGTCGCCCAGCAAAAAGGTGGCTGATGTGTTGTTTTCTTTGACTGCATCTGAGATAAACTTAATCGACTCGGCCGACGCTTTAGCACCCACCATTTGCGCCTCGGCATCTTTACGCGCCGCTTCTAAGCGTGCTTCTGCATTTAATATCAGCGATTGTTTGGCACCTTCAGCCTCGGTTACCACAGCTACGCGCTCACGCTCGGCCGCTGCTTGGCGTTCCATCGCATCTTGCATATTAGGTGAAGGTTTAATGTCTTGAATCTCG
>JANNWI010000012.1:0-14912 GCA_031414715.1 Methylophilaceae bacterium
TACCGCCATCGGTGACATGACGGCCATCAACGACCACGAGTTCCTGGTCATCGAACGCAATGGCGGTACGGCCACGTCGGCCCTGGCCCCGTTCAAGAAGGTCTTCCGCATCGACATCAACCAGCTCGACGCCGCAGGCCATGCGTTGAAGACCGAAGTGGTCGACCTGATGAACATCGCCGACCCCGACGACCTGAACGGCGACGGCTTGCTGACCTTCACGTTTCCGTACGTCACGATCGAGGACGTGCTCATCATCGACAGCAGAACCATACTGATCATCAACGACAACAACTACCCGGGCACCGGTGGCCGCCTGGCTGGGGTCTCCGACAACACCGAGTTCTTGCGCCTGGCGCTGACATAACTGCCATCAGTCGCTGGCTGGAAAGTCGGGATGAGTTGGTGTTTGCCGTTGCCGATGAGGTCGGCGCGGCCCAGGCGCTTGAGCGCTTCGCGCAGCAGCGGCCAGTTGTTGGCGTCGTGCCAGCGCAAAAACGCCTTGTGCAGGCGGCGGCGTTTGTCGCCCCTGACGATGTCAACACGTTCGGCACGCGCGGGGTCGCGGCTGATGCCTTTGAGCGGGTTCAGGTTCGAGTGGTACATCGCCGTGGCGGTGGCCATCGGGCTCGGGTAAAAGGTTTGCACCTGGTCGGCCTTGAAGCCGTTGCGCTTGAGCCAGAGCGCCAAGTTCATCATGTCTTCATCGCTGGTGCCCGGATGCGCGGCGATGAAATACGGGATCAGGTACTGCTTCTTGCCGGCCTCGGCGCTGAACTTGTCGAACATCTGCTTGAAGCGGTCATAGCTGCCGATGCCGGGCTTCATCATCTTGGCCAGCGGCCCGCCTTCGGTGTGCTCTGGCGCGATCTTGAGATAGCCGCCGACATGGTGCGTGACGAGCTCCTTCACATACTCTGGCGACTGCACCGCGAGGTCGTAGCGCAGGCCCGAGCTGATGAGAATCTTCTTCACGCCGCTTAAGGACCGAGCGCGCCGGTAGAGTTTGATCAGCGGGTCGTGGTCGGTATTCAGGTTCGGGCAGATGCCGGGGTAGACGCAGCTCGGCTTGCGGCAGGCGGCTTCGATCTCTGGCGTTTTGCAACCGATCCGCCACATGTTTGCCGTCGGGCCGCCGAGGTCGCTGATGACGCCGGTAAAACCTTTGACACGGTCGCGGATATCTTCGATTTCGCGCACGATCGAATCTTCGCTGCGGCTCTGAATAATGCGGCCTTCATGCTCGGTAATACTGCAGAACGTACAACCGCCAAAACAGCCACGCATGATATTCACACTGAAACGAATCATTTCCCAAGCGGGGATTTTGGCTTTGCCATATACAGGATGGGGCGCACGTGCATAAGGCATGTCGTAAACGTAATCCATCTCTTTGGTGGTCAGCGGAATCGGCGGTGGATTCAACCATACTTCCCTGTCACCATGTTTCTGAACTAAAGCTCTTGCGTTGCCAGGATTAGCCTCTAAGTGCAATACACGCGATGCATGTGCATACAAAATCGGGTCTTTTGAAACCGCTTCGTAATCGGGTAAACGCACTACTTGTTTGCTTCTGTCGGCTTTGGGTTTGCGCGAGACAGGCATAGCAATCGTCGCCACTATTTTACCCCCATCCCCACCTTCCCCCTTCAAGGGTGAAGGAGCTACTTTGTCATCCGTGGCACAACTGGCAACGGCTTTACCCATCTTCATTTCATAGGGGTCAACTGGCTTATCAACGGTGCCAGGACGGTCTAGCTTGGTGCTTTCAATCTCATCCCAACCATCAGGAATTTGCTTGCGTAAAAAAGCCGTACCGCGAATATCTTGAATATCCGCGACTTTTTCACCTTTAGCGATGCGATGGCTTAATTCAACCAGTGCGCGTTCGGCGTTGCCATATAGCAAGATATCCGCTTTAGAATCCACCAGAATACTGCGGCGCACTTTGTCAGACCAGTAATCATAATGCGCAATGCGGCGCAAACTGGCCTCAATGCTGCCCACCACTAACGGCACCTGGCTATACGCCTCGCGACAACGTTGCGAATAAACCAAAACCGCTCTATCTGGCCGTTTATTGGGTGCGGCATCTGGCGTGTAAGCATCGTCTGAGCGAATTTTTTTGTCCGCGGTATAGCGATTAACCATGCTATCCATATTACCAGCGGTAATGCCAAAATAAAGGTTTGGTTTGCCCAGCGTCTTAAATGCTTTGGCATCTTGCCAATCGGGTTGGGCGATAATACCGACACGAAAACCCTGCGATTCTAGCAAACGCCCTACCAAGGCCATGCCAAAGCTAGGATGATCAATATAACAATCACCCGTCACCAGGATAATATCGCATGAATCCCAACCCAGCACGTCCATCTCGGCGCGCGACATCGGCAACATTTTGGCCGTGCCAAAGCGCTTCGCCCAATACGGGCGATAGGTGTGAATCGGTTTGGCTAGATTGTTGGTATAAACTTCCATCAATGCCTTAGCACAGCGGCTGCGCTTGATAATACTGCGTTAAAAACACTCTCAAAATCCTCATTTTCTACCGCATAAATTCCGGTATTTTCGAGCGTTTTTGCCTTGTCTTACCTACGCTCGCCAGCCGTGCGTAAAGCATTGCCAGGCGCGCATTCTACGCACTTTTCATTCAATTACAAAGACTTATGGAATTTATTTTCACTGCATTTTTGCTGCGACTCAATGTAAAACTTCGATATAGCCTTCGTCTTTTAATACGCATAATGCAGCTTCTAGCTGAGTTAAATTTGGATTGGCTTGTCGAATTTCGTCGTCGGATTTGACGCCATCCACCAATTTTAGGTACTCACGAAACTTTAATTGCAAACCTTGGCTACGCAATGAAGTTTCTTCAACACCTTTAAGCGTTTTTTTGTATATAGTGTTCATAACATAAACCCTCTCACAAAATTAATACTCTACACTTTTAATATTATTTTTATAATCAAAGCTTACACCTATTTAATCAATATTGTAATCCAATGAAAACACAAGAAATTTACGCAATAACTGGCATGACATGCAACAACTGCGTAGCACGTGTGCAAGCGGCTCTAGCGCCGTTTGCAGATGAAGTGACAGTCACGCTGAAGCCTCCACAAATAAAGCTTGCAGGGCAGAAGGCTGATATCAACACATTAAATGATGCCTTAAAGAATGTAGGCAACTATGTCATTGCAAAGCAACTATTTGAAAACAGTACAGAAACAGTGCTTAACAACAAGCCTCAAGCGCAAAATAATCAGGCTAACAAATCTTCTTTCGTCAATTTTTTTGTCATTTACAAGCCGCTACTGCTGGTGTTTTTCTATATTTTATTAGTCACTTTGGCGGTAGAAATTGCAAGCGGTGAATTTAATTTACACCGTTTTATGCCTAATTTTATGGCAGGTTTTTTCCTCGTATTTTCGTTTTTCAAGCTGCTGGATATAGCTGGCTTTGCTGACAGCTACGCCATGTATGACGTGCTGGCAAAACGCTTGCCTATTTATGGTTACATTTATCCGTTTATAGAGCTTGGTCTGGGAACCTCATATCTATTGGGCTACAGGCCGATGCTAATTAACGCAATTACGTTGATTGTCATGTCTTTTTCAAGTATTGGCGTAATTTTGGCAGTTGCCAATAAACAGAAAATCCGCTGCGCCTGCCTTGGTACAGGTTTTAACTTACCCATGACCACTGTGACAATTGTTGAAGATGTGCTGATGGCAGGCATGGCCTTATGGATGTTGATTTAGCGGAGCTTATTTATTATAAGCGAGCAGCTTAATATGAGCCACGGTTACTATCAATTATCCACCGGTCGTGTGACCGCTATTGAGGCTGACTGCCAAGGTGATTATATTTTTCCGCCATTACAACAAGCTCTTAGCGAGCCGAATGGCTTAATTGCGATTGGTGGTGATTTGTCTGCTGCACACTTATTGAGTGCTTATCGGCAAGGCATTTTCCCATGGTTTAGTGAAGGTGAACCTATCATGTGGTGGAGCCCAAACCCACGCATGGTGCTGTACCCTAGCGAGTTAAAAATAAGCAAATCATTAACAAAAACGCTTAGAAATAACAGCTTCGAAACCCGCATTAATACTGCCTTCCAGGCCGTTATAACTGCCTGCAGTAATACGCCTCGCTTAGATAAAAATGGCGATGCAGCTGGCACTTGGATTTCGCCTGAAATGATTGCTGCCTACAGTGCGCTACACAAGTTAGGCTTCGCTGTGTCATCAGAAACGTGGTTGGATGGCAAGCTAGTGGGTGGCTGTTACGGCATAAAAATTGGCCGTATGTTTTATGGCGAAAGCATGTTTCATACACAAACCAACGCATCAAAAATTGCCTTTGTGCATTTAGTTGAATGGCTAAAAAATCAACAAGTTGGCTTAATAGATTGCCAAATGAAAACGCCGCTTTTAGCCAGCTTTGGTGGGCGCGAAATTAGTCGAGATGACTTTATACAAACGCTGTCAAAATTGGTAAACTCTTAAATATGAGTTTAGTCAATTTAACATGACATTACCTAGCGAGTTGCCACTACACAAGCTGCAATTTTACGTGACCACGCCGTATGCTTGTGGCTATTTGCCCAATAAAATGGCGCAAAGTTTAATTGCCACACCACATCATTTGGTCGATGCCAATATCTACAGCGGCCTTATTCAGCAAGGCTTTCGACGTAGTGGCAAGTTTGCGTATAGACCTCACTGTGAGCAGTGTAACGCGTGTATACCAACCAGAGTAATATTGGCAGATTTCGTCGCCAACCGCAGCCAAAAACGCGCGTTTAAACAACATGCCGATTTAACTGCGCGTATTCTGCCGCTGGGTTATCGTCAAGACCATTTTGAGCTATACGCTAGTTACCAAGCTGCGCGCCATGCCGAGACTGACAATGTTAATGTAGAAGCCAATGATTTTGATCAAAACCGCGAAGCTGAGCAATATCGCCAGTTTTTGTGCCAAAGCAATGTTGAATCACTGATGGTTGAATTTAGAGATGCAGAAAATCACCTTAAAATCGTTAGCGTGGTGGATATTGTGGATGATGGCGTATCAGCGGTTTATACGTTTTACGAAACTCGCGAGGCTAAAGCTAGCTTTGGTACATATTCTATTATGTGGCAAGCCGAATGGACAAAAAGTCTCGAATTGCCTTATTTGTATTTAGGTTATTGGATAGCAGAGAGCCAAAAAATGGCTTACAAGCAAGCATTTAAGCCACAACAAAAACTGATAGATGGTGAGTGGATTTAAACTTTGTGTAACCTTCAATAGCTATACCTGCATGTTACAATTCGATTTTTGAATGTTATTAAGCCTTTGTTTTGAAAAAATTAGTCATCTTTGGTGTGGGCTTGATTGGTGGCTCGGTTGCATTGGCTTTGAAAAAAGCACAAGGTTTACATTTTGTTGCGCCTTTAATCGTGGGCGTTGGACGTAGCGAAAATAGCTTAAATGATGCGCTAAAACTAGGTGTAATCGATAGCCTAGAAACCAATATCAATAAGGCTTGCAGCCATGCCGATTTAATTCTAATCGCAGCGCCCGTCGCGCAAACTAAATCTATATTACAAAGCATTAAGCCGCATATACATAGCAATACAATTATTACAGATGCAGGTAGTACTAAAGGCGATGTTTTGGCTACAGCGCGCGAAATATTGGGCGACCAATTTAGCCAATTTGTTGGCGGCCACCCCATTGCGGGTGCAGAAAAGTCTGGTGTCGCAGCTGCAAAAGCCGATTTATTTATCGGTAAAAATGTGGTACTAACGCCGACAACTTTACATCAAGATGGCCTGCAGGCCAATAGTTATGCGCTTGCTGGCGTTGCTGATTTATGGCAAAAATGTGGCGCAAATGTAACTGAAATGACAGCTGAAATGCATGATAGTATCTTCGCATCGGTCAGCCATTTACCGCATTTATTGGCATTTGCTTTGGTCGATGATATTGCCTCGCGCCCTAACGCGGAACAATTATTCAGCTTTGCCGCCAGCGGTTTTAGAGATTTTACGCGCATTGCTGGCAGCTCGCCCGAAATGTGGCGTGACATTTCACTTGCTAATAAAACGGCATTGCTAGGTGAAATTAACGCCTTTGAAAACGAATTAAGCCAATTAAAACAATTGCTTAAAAATGAAGATGGCGCAGGCTTAAAAGCACTGTTTGAGCGCGCCAGTATTGCACGCAATAATTGGGCAAATGGTAAAAATAAATAGAAGAAAATAGTAAAAATGGAACAGTTACGTCTACCCGCCGCCAGCCACGCCGAAGGCACAGTAAAGCTCCCTGGCTCGAAAAGTATTTCAAACCGTACTCTATTGTTGGCCGCATTAGCAGATGGCGTGACAGAAATCCGTGATTTACTGGTTTCTGACGATACAGCGCGAATGCTGGAAGCGTTAGAAATACTAGGTGTAAAGTTAGAAAAGTTAAGCGAAACCGATTGGCGTGTGCATGGTTGTGGTGGTGATTTTCCCAATAAAGGCAGTGCTGAAAAGCCTGTAGATTTGTTTCTAGGCAATGCGGGTACGGCTTTTCGACCGCTTACTGCCGCTCTGGCTTTATCTGGCGGGCATTACACGCTCTCTGGCGTGCCGCGCATGCACGAGCGCCCAATCGGCGATTTGGTCGATGCGCTACGTCAAATTGGTGCGAATATTGAGTATTTAGAAAATGAAGGCTTTCCACCACTTAAAATTTCACCTGCCAATATTGATGTGAGCAAGCCCATTAAAATTCGCGGTGATGTTTCCAGCCAGTTTTTAACTTCTTTGCTGATGGCTTTGCCGCTCATAAAAAAATTAATGCGGCTTGAGGTAGTAGGCGAGCTGATTTCTAAACCTTATATTGAAATCACATTAAACCTCTTAAAACAGTTTAAAGTTTATATAGAGCGAGACGGCTTTCAACTTTTTGTAGTTCCAGCCAACTCATCATACATCTCACCAAAAGAGATTTTTGTAGAAGGCGATGCCTCAAGTGCCTCTTATTTCTTGGCAGCTGGGGCAATTGCAGGAACAGTGACTGTAAAAGGAATCGGAATAGATAGCATTCAAGGTGATGTAAAGTTTGCCGAAGAAATCAGAAAAATGTATGTTAGAGTTGAATATGGTAACAATACAGTTACCGCGACCAAGTTATCGCAGAAACTCAAAGCAATCGACTTAGACTGCAACCACATTCCCGATGCGGCGATGACGTTAGCCATCATGGCTTTATTCGCCGATGGCACTACAACTTTGCGGAATATCGCTAGTTGGCGCGTTAAAGAAACCGACCGTATCGCCGCCATGGCGACTGAATTACGCAAAGTAGGCGCAATTGTGGAAGAAGGTGCGGACTATATTAAAATTACGCCACCCGCCAAACTCACACCCAATGCGGTGATTGACACATATGATGACCACCGCATGGCGATGTGTTTTTCCCTCGTCAGCTTAGGCGGTGTGCCAATTACCATTAACGATCCCAAATGCGTGGCGAAAACCTTCCCTAATTATTTTGAAGAATTTGCAAAAATTGTCAGCTAACTCAAGCTCGCTAAGCAATATTGCTGTCATCGCGCCAGTAATAGCTATAGACGGCCCATCTGCATCAGGCAAAGGCACGGTGGCGCAATTAGTGGCTGAGCATTTAGGTTTTCATTATTTAGATTCTGGTGCGTTGTACCGAATAGTGGCATTGGCCGCGAGGCGCATGGATATTGGTTGGCAGGCTGCCGAGTTATTAGGAGAATTAGCTGCAACTTTAGATATTCAGTTTAAAAATGGTGACATTTACTTAAATAATGCAATCATTACCGTGCTAGTGCGTAGCGAGGAAATGAGCCGTGGCGCTTCTGAGGTCGCTGTTCATGTTCCAGTTCGCGCCGCTTTACTAGATTTACAACACGGGTTTAGAAAACCACCTGGCTTGGTGGCTGATGGTCGCGATATGGCCAGCGTGGTATTTAGCGATGCCGCGCTTAAAGTATTTCTTACTGCCAGCGTAGAGGTTCGTGCCGAACGCCGCTATCAACAACTCAAGAACAAAGGGGTAGCAGCTGATTACGATCAAATTTTAGCGGATTTACAACAGCGTGATTTGCGTGATAGCGCCCGTAGCGCATCTCCGCTAATTCACATGCCAGACGCTTTATTATTAGACACCACGCAACGTAGCATTACGCAAGCAGTAGATTTTGTGCTGAATGCTTACAAAAAACTTGCATAAAACTTGAATATAAATTGCGTATATTTACCTAAAAAAATGTTTTAAGTCATTGAACATAAGATATTTTTTGTGTAATATGTGCGATTCCTGTTATGCGTTAGCAAACAAATTTGCCGCATAACGTTTAATTAACTACCCCGCTGCTAGGTGGGAATGCTTAAACTGCAAATAATATAGCTGCAAATATTAAAAACTGTAATTTGAGTAAATTTTTTAGGTATCTTTAATTTAATGGCTTCTACTTCTAATTCAACTCCATCTTCAATGGAATCTTTCGCCGCGCTTTTTGAAGAAAGCTTAGCGCGCCAAGAAATGCGCTCTGGCGAGGTAATTACCGCCGAGGTAATCTTTATCGATAGCGACCACGTGATTGTAAACGCGGGCTTAAAATCTGAAAGCGTGATTGACGTTGCAGAGTTTAAAAACGGCGCAGGTGAGCTTGAAGTGGCCGTAGGCGACTTTGTCAAAGTTTGTATCGAAAAACTGGAAGATGGTTTTGGTTCTACGCAGTTATCTCGCGAAAAAGCCAAAAAAATGCAAGCTTGGCTAGATTTAGAAGATGCCATGAACGAAGGCCGCGTTGTTAAAGGCTTTGTTAGCGGTAAAGTTAAAGGCGGCTTACGTGTAGCAGTTAACGGCATTATGGCTTTCCTACCAGGTTCATTGGTAGATGTGCGTCCAGTAAAAGACACTACCCCATTCGAGAATAAAGAATGGGATTTTAAAGTTATCAAATTAGACCGCAAACGCAACAATATCGTGGTTTCTCGCCGCGCAGTGATGGAAGTTTCTGCTGGTGCAGACCGTGAAGCGTTAATGGGCTCATTGGTTGAAGGCGCAACCGTTAAAGGAATTGTTAAAAACATCACTGACTACGGCGCATTCGTTGATTTGGGCGGCATCGATGGCTTGCTACATATTACCGATTTAGCTTGGCGTCGTGTGAAACACCCATCAGAAGTGCTGACAGTGGGCGAAGAAGTTGAAGCGAAAATTTTGAAATTCGATCAAGAGAAAAATCGCGTTTCATTGGGCATTAAACAACTAGGTGACGACCCATGGGTGGCACTAACCCGTCGTTACCCAGTCAGCACACGCTTGTTCGGTAAAGTGTCTAACATTACTGATTACGGTGCGTTTGTTGAAGTGGAGCCAGGTATTGAAGGCTTAGTACACGTTTCCGAAATGGATTGGACTAACAAAAATATTCACCCAGGCAAAATTGCGCAATTGGGCGACGAAGTCGAAGTAATGATTTTAGAGATTGACGAAGAACGTCGTCGTTTATCACTTGGCATGAAACAATGTAAAGCCAACCCGTGGGATGACTTTTCTGCGACGCACGCTAAAGGCGATAAAGTATCTGGCCAAATTAAATCTATTACCGATTTTGGCGTATTTATTGGCTTACCAGGCGGCATCGATGGTTTGGTGCATTTATCTGATTTATCATGGTCAGCCACAGGCGAAGAAGCGATTCGTAACTTTAAAAAAGGTGACGAGTTAAACGCTGTGATTTTAGCCATTGATGTAGAGAAAGAGCGTATTTCACTAGGTGTTAAACAATTAACCGATGACCCATCAGGCGCAACGGCTTCTGTGACAACTGATGAAAAAGCTGCTAAACCAAAAGCGAAACCAGCAAAAACCAAAGCAGAGCCATCTGCTGAAGAGGCTGCTGCTGCTTCTGGCTCTACCAACCTTGGCGCGCTGTTAAAAGCCAAAATGGACAGCAAGAAGTAAGCTGGACAGCAAAAAATAATCGTCTTAATTAAGTTAAACTAAAGGCAACTATAAGCCATGACAAAATCTGAGTTAATTAATTTACTAGCAGAGCGTTTTCCACAACTGGTGGTGAAAGACGCCGAGTTGTCGGTTAAAGCGATTTTAGATGCGATGACCGATAACCTCTCTACCGGTGAGCGCATCGAAATTCGTGGTTTTGGTAGCTTTAGTTTAAATTATCGTCCACCGCGTTTGGGGCGTAATCCAAAAACGGGTACTAAGGTACAAGTGCCAGCTAAGCATGTGCCGCACTTTAAAGCGGGTAAAGAACTGCGTGACCGTGTGGATGCTGCAGTTTAGTCATGCTTAATTTAAAAAGGCGCTTGATTCAAGCGCCTTTTTTTATGTGCCAGTTTCTATACACCCAGATAAACATTAGCGCCCACGCATAAGCACAGGTAAAATACCTGTAATTAAAATACGTGTAATTAAAAGACTTGTAATTAAAAGACTTGTAATTAAAATATTTGCAATTATGAATGTTGAGTTTGAATATTGGTGGTTACTGATTTTGCCTTTGTTTTTTACACTGGGCTGGATAGCAGCGCGCGTCGATATTAAACAATTGGTTGCGGAAGCGACCACCTTGCCAGCTGCTTATTTCAAGGGTCTAAATTTCCTCATTAGTGATCAATACGACAAGGCTGTAGAGGCATTTTCAGAGGCTGTGCAAGCCAATTCCGACTCACTCGAACTACACTTTGCGCTAGGAAGCTTGTTCAGACGCACTGGCGAGACTGACCGCGCCATTAACATGCACTTAAACTTGTTAGCTAAAAAAGAACTAACGCCAACCCAAAAAAATGCAGTTAAGGCCGAGCTAGCGCAAGATTATCTAAAAGCAGGTTTGTACGACCGCGCAGAGGAGTTGTTTATAGGCTTGAATGACACGCGCTATCAACAACCCGCTTTACATGCTCTGCTAGAAATTTATGTTCGTGAACGTGAATGGGCGCAAGCCATAGAGATAGCAACCGAACTAGAACGCTTATCTGGTGTGCCTTTCAGAAAAGAAATTGCGCAATATTATTGCGAGCTAGCGATGAACGCCATTATCGTTCAACAACAAGATGCAGCGCGTGCGCATTTGAATATGGCTTTAGACGCCAACAAAAATTGTGTACGTGCCAACGTATTATTGGGTGATTTAGAAGCCAGTAACGGCGCGCACCAGGCAGCAATATCTCAATGGAAACGCATTGAGTATCAAAAACCAGAATACTTAGGTTTGGTGGCTGGCAAATTACTTAAAAGCTATCGTGCTAACAACCAGTTGAAGCAAGGTTTAATACAGCTCAATACTTATTTAGAAGTCTATCAATTACCTTCATTGATGTCAGCTTTATACGAGGCTACGTTAGTCGAAGAAGGCGCTGAAAAAGCCGCTAAATTGGCCAGAAATGAGCTGATACGTCAACCTAGTCTGACTACCCTAGACCAGCTGCTGCAAGCGCGCGCCATGGCCGATGAAACCGATAAAATTGGCTATAATCAAGATATTCAATTGATGCAGCAAACTGTACGCAACGCCATCAGTAAACGCGCCGCTTATCACTGCGACCAATGTGGTTTTCGCGCCAAGCAACACCATTGGCAATGCCCCGCCTGCAACGCATGGGAAGCACTACCAGGCGAGCCAAGCGAGGCAATTGAGCGCGAAATGACAGTGAAAAAATTAAAATAGCAAAATTGGGATATATCCTGTGCTTGATTCTAAACTAATAGAAAAAAAGATAATAAAATGCTAGATAGTAAAATTCTAGATAGTAAAATTATCGTCGCGCTTGATTACGCCGATGCTAACAGCGCGCTTCATTTGGTCAATCAGCTAGCGCCTAGCTTATGCAAACTAAAAGTGGGTAAAGAATTGTTTACTGCGGCGGGCCCACAGTTTGTAGAACAACTCATCGCCAAAGACTTTAAAGTTTTCTTAGATCTCAAATTTCACGATATTCCCACCACTGTCAAAAAAGCCTGCCAAGCGGCAAGCAACTTAGGGGTGTGGATGTTAAACGTACATGCCAGCGGAGGCACAAACATGATGCATGCCGCTGCAGAAGGCGTGGATATTGGATCGCAGGGCAGCATCAACAGACCTTTATTAATTGCAGTCACTGTATTAACCAGCATGAACCAAGCCAGCTTGGCTGAAATTGGCATTGCAGATTCTGTAGAAAACCAAGTGTTGAAACTAGCCAAATTGACTCAACATGCTGGCTTAGATGGCGTAGTTTGCTCAGCATTAGAGGTGCAATTACTTAAACACAACTTAACTAGCGATTTTTTACTGGTAACGCCTGGTATTCGCCCAGCTACAGCCAGTTTTAGCAACGTCCTTTCGGACGACCAAAGTCGCGTGCTTACGCCCAGTCAAGCGTTAGCGCTGGGTGCCAGCTACCTCGTCATCGGTAGACCAATTACTCAAGCTGCACAGCCGCTTGAAGCGCTAATACAAATTAACCATGACATTGCTTCACATCAAATCGCATAACACGAAATCGCTTAGCGATTAAATTGAGCCTTACAGTAGTTAAAAGTCAACCAAAGCGTTACACTATCGTTTTAGTCACCTCAAGCTATATAAATATAACCAAAAGGGATAACAATTAATGAAAAAACTACTCATCACATTATTTGCAGCACTTGCTTTAAGTTTTAATGCATTTGCCGCAGTTAACTTAAATACTGCTACACAAGAAGAGCTTGAAACGCTCGATGGCATAGGCCCAGTAAAAGCACAGGCGATTATTGATTATCGCAAAAAGAATGGCGGTTTTAAATCTGTGGATGAGCTAGAAAAAGTAGATGGCGTAGGTGATATTACGCTACAAAATGTACGTAAAGATGTTTCAGTCAGCGGAAGAACGACTGTGGTTGCGCCAGCAGATGACAAAATGGCTACCGATAAAAAAGCGAAAGAAGCAAAACCAGCGAAAGAAGCCAAGCCAGTTAAAGACACTAAAACCAAAGAAGTTGGTAACGAAAAAGCTGCAGCAGCTGGTAAAACTGCTGATAGCAAAGAGATGAAGGACGAAAAAACAAAAGAAACCAAAGAAGCTAAGCCAGCTAAAGAGGAAAAAACCAAAAAGGAAACTAAAGCTGACAAGGTGAAAGAAGAAAAAACAGCCAAAGAAATGAAAGCTGAAAAAGCCGCAAAATCTGATGACACAGATAAAGAGGCTAAAAAAACTGCTGCTGCTGAGAAAAAAGCAGCTAAAAAAGCAGAAGCAGATAAAAAAGCTGCTGATAAAAAAGCAGCAGCAGCCGAAAAGAAAGCTAAAGCCAAAAAAGACAAAGCTGATAAAAAAGCAGCATCTGAATAATTTTATAGTCTTAAAAAAGCCCACACTTGTGGGCTTTTTTATTGGCAAATAACCAGCCTATCACCAAGGCTTTCAATCATTGCCACACCAGCGAATATCCATACAGATCACCGAGGCATTAAACTTTATCGTGCCTTTTTATGTTACATTTAAACTGTTTTGAATAGCTTTAAGCTCCGTATTTGCATCGCTAAAATCTTCATATTTATTTCCGTTAGTTCTGGCATACCAATACTTACTATTCCACTCGTCACCTTCTATTTTGTGTAGCACCGCATGTATCCAATTGGCGGTGTCGTCGCTGTAATCTTGTGCAATGTTGTGCGATTTATCCCAATCGCCATCTAGTGCGGCTTGCACAGCAAGTAGTAAGGCTGCTTTACTCATTTTCAGGTTTGAAATATTGTAGTTTTTTACTTCTGGGTAGTGCCTTTAATTGCGCCTCGGCAATACTAGCGGCAGATCTATCAACATATAATTTTGAAGCGATGATTTTAATAGGCGGATTCGCGCGTGTGTAACGCGCACCTTTGCCTGCCAAATGGGCAGTAAACCGTGCGGGTAGATCGTTAGTAATGCCTGTGTAATAAGCACCATTATTGCATTCCAGCAAGTATAAAACCCAAGACATGCTGTTAAATAAACTTAGGCTATTTCAAAATTTCATCAGCACCAGTGATGGCGTGGGATAAAGTGCAAGGCGCACGGCACGCAGAAACCGGAATGTATGCGCGCTTTGTAAGATAAGTACATGAGAATTGCGAGCACCGCGTAACGCAGCAATTTGACCGCGCCGTCATTTTGGGTATGAAATTGAGCCTTTTTGGATAAACTCAATCTTATAACCATCAGGATCTTCAATAAATGCAATCACCAAGCTGCCGTGCTTCATTGGCCCCGCCTCGCGCACCACTTTACCACCTTTGTTTTTTACCACTTCACAGGCTTTGTATGCGTCATCTACCTCAATCGCCATGTGGCCGTAAGCACCGCCCATCTCATAGTCTGTTTTGCCATAATTGTAGGTGAGTTCTAACACAGTATTGTCGTACTCGTTGCCATAACCTACAAAAGCGAGCGTAAACTCACCATCGGGATAATCCGAAGTGCGTAGTAGTTTCATGCCTAATACATCGGTGTAAAAATCAATCGAGCGCTGTAAATCGCCCACGCGCAACATGGTGTGTAAAATTCTCATATTTATTCCTTTGCTTTAATTTGGGTGGCCATAATTTGGTGATATTTAGCTAATAATTGTGATTGCGTTTCCACTATATCGGGGTTTAGCGGAATGCAATCCACAGGGCACACAATCACGCATTGCGGTTTATCAAAATGGCCAACGCATTCGGTGCATAAATTCGGATTAATCTCGTAAATCTCTTGGCCTTGATAAATCGCACCGTTCGGACATTCTGGCTCGCACACGTCGCAATTTATACATTCATCGGTAATCATTAAAGCCATAAACTTACTTACCTAATTTCTCTAAAATCGCCGCTTCTACCGTGGGCGATACAAACTGATGCACATCGCCATCCAGTATAGCGACTTCGCGCACTAAGG
>JANNWI010000013.1:0-5237 GCA_031414715.1 Methylophilaceae bacterium
GGTTTTAACGAATCTTTTATGGCGATGGGCGACTTTAACAACAACTGGCGCGAATCATTTATTAACTATGCCATCACCCCGCGTGATGCGTTTGGGGTAAGTGCCACCTATATGCGGGCAGACGACAAAACTAAATCACGCACGCTAGAAGAAGTGACTTACACGCGTTTACTCAAACGCTGGAACGCCCCACATGCGCAAGCTAACTTGTGGTTTCAGGGCGGCATAGGCGCACTTCAGGGTAAAGACAAGCTAGTGGGTGAGAATCGTGACTTTAATAAAGTGATGATAACGCCTGGTGTGCAGTTTGATTATGAAACCACGCGCATTTACTTTCAAGCTGCCCACAAGCTTTATCGTGCTTCAGATATTAATCACGATTACACCTCAGTACGTACGGGGTTTTCGTTTTATGAGAGTGATTACGATAAAACTCAACCCTGGCTGATTTTAGAAGCGCGCAATATGAACGGACTAAGCGAAAAAATTGAAGACACGCCGATGTTACGTTTAATCAATAAAAGCTTTTTTGTAGAAGCGGGCGTGAATAACTCACGTGAACCCAGATTTAACTTTATGTACATATTTTAATTTTAAGACTTTAATTTAAGGAAACTATCATGAAAAAACTATTATTAACGACACTCGTTTTATCAACATTATTAAGCCAAGTAGCTTTTGCTACGCAAACAATTAAAGCTAATGTTAACGGCATGGTGTGTGCATTTTGTGCACAAGGCATTGAGAAAAAAATGCGTGCGCTTACCCAAACCAAAGATGTTTATGTGAATTTAAAACAGCGTATTGTGGCGGTGGAGCTTAAAGAAGGCCAAACTTTATCAAATGAAACGGTAAAAGATATTATTAAAAAAGCAGGTTACGATGTTACTGCAATTGAAATCAGTGAGCACCCAGTGGCGCATATTAAGGCAGAGCTGGAATTGAAAGCGGAGGTGAAAAAATGAGCGCAGACATTCAAGAATCGCTTGATTTATCCGTTGTAAAGACAGCGCAAAAAGCCAATATTTTATCGTTATTCACCAGCGGCTCTACTTTGATTTGCTGCGCCTTACCAGCCACTTTAGTAGCAATAGGTTCAGCCGCCACCTTAACCGCTTTGGTAGGTAATTTTCCACAATTAATTTGGATAAGCGAGCATAAAGCACTGGTATTTGGTGTGGCCGGCGCCATGTTAGCAATAGCAGGTTACTTGCAATGGCAGGCGCGTAATGCGCCTTGCCCTGCAGATGCCGCATTGGCAGAGGTTTGTGCAAAAACGCGTAAAAACGCGCTATGCATTTATTGGTTATCTGTCGGTATTTTTGCAGTGGGCGCATTTTTTGCGTTTGTGGCACCCTTGCTTATTTAGTGCTGGCATTAATACTTTTATCTTAAGATGTGCCAATTAAGTTAATTTAGTTGGTGCATCTAATTAATATTTATGTTTGAAATGAGATTTCGATGAAACCATTCAACTTATCGCTGCTTATTCTTTCTCTTGGTATAGGGACATTTATGCCCGTATGGGCTGCAGATGCGTCTCAAGAGACCAATACCTACCAATCATCCTTTGATGGTTACAAACCCCTGTCTGATGACAGCTTGTCAGATTGGAAATCTATAAACGTGCCTTCAAATGGCGGCGGTCATGCGGGACACTCCATGGCAGGTATGCAACATGAAATGACGCCAGAACAGATGGCTAATATGCCTTCTGACAGCAAGGAAATGCCTGCAATGGAGGGTATGGACCATAGCAGCATGAAAGGCATGGAAAAAACGGCTCCAGACAATATGAAAGGCATGGATCACAGCCAAATGAAGAAAGGCCCTGAAATGCCGCCAATGGCAGGCATGGGTCATTCTAAAATGGCGGGTATGGATCATGACAACATGAAGTCCTTGTCTGATAGCAAGTCAGCAATGCAGCCAATGAAAAAAGAAGATATGCCAGACATCAACCATGACAAAATGGCTGGGCATGATCACGGTGGGTCTGATATGAAAGCGATGGATCATTCAAAGATGAATGAGGCTAAGCCGAATAACATGCAACGAAGTCATGAAGGTGTCGCGCAAGATGAATCTCAACCACATGAGCTCACATCTATACAAGCGTCTGAACATGCAGGGATGTCTATGCCCTCAATGGCACCTGTCACACAAGCCACACCATGGCAGGTGATTCCTAATTATCATCCTATGGTGGTGCATTTCCCTATTGTCTTAACCATCATTGCTTTTCTGTTGAGTCTCGCGGCTTACGCGCGGCGCAGTCACCCTGTCTCTACGCAACTGGCTGCCGCAGGTCACTTTACCCTGTGGCTTGCTGCCATTAGTGCTGTTGCGGCAGTTTTATTTGGTTGGCTCGCATTTAACTCGGTCAATCATGATGATGCTGGTCATGCTGCCATGTTGTTACATCGCTCTTGGGCAGTTCCCACAGCAGTTAGCATAATCTTGCTGGCTAGTTGGGACGCATGGAAATACCGCATTAATGAATTGATATCGGTGCCAATGCTGTTTGTACTTTTCCTGTTTTCTCAAGCAATCGCTGTGACAGGATGGTTAGGAGGAGAAGTGGTTTATCGGCATGGCATAGGCGTGTTATCCCTACCTTCAAGTGAAATATCTGAGCATGGTCAACACCATGAACATGGTGGCAAAGATGCAGCCGAGCATGCGCATGGTATGGCTGAAGATAAAGCTGATAAAAATGCTGATGAACATACAGAACATTCTACCGATGAAAAAGGAGAGTCGCATGAACACTAATACACCACATGCAACATTCAAATATCGCACTTTAATCACCCTTATCGTTACCATTTTTGTACTTGGTGGGTGTGCTACTTTTTCTAAAGATGGTGGTTTTGGGGCTGTGCAAGAAACTGCCAAAAAACACGTTAAACAAGAGGTGGTTTGGCCAAAAACAGAAACTGAAAAGAATAAAGTGACAGAGCGCGTAAATGAACTGTTATTAAAACGATTAAATGTTGATGAAGCCGTACAAATTGCGCTACTCAATAACAAAGGCTTGCAGACAAATTTTTATAATCTAGGAATATCAGAATCCGATTTGGTACAAGCTGGGCGTTTACCTAACCCGAAATTTTCGATGTTATACGCAAGAAATAACGGTGACTACACCATCGAACAAATACTGACTTTTAATATTTTCTCGCTTTTAACCATGCCAAAAATGCAGGAAATTGAACGTCAGAGATTTGTGCAAACGCAGAAAAAAACCGCTTATGAAGTGATTAAAGTCGCAAATCATACACGTATCGCTTATTTCAACGCAGTGGCGGCAACAGAGCAAGTGCGCTACAGCGAACAAGTGAAAGAGTTTGCAAAAGCAAGTGCAGAACTGGCAAGAAGGATGTTTAAGGCAGGTAACTATAACAAGTTGCAGCAAGCGCGAGAGCAGAACTTTTATGCTGATGCTGCGCTTGATTATGCAAGCGCGACCAATAAGCAGGTATCTGCTTATGAAGCACTTTCACGTTTGTTAAGTGTATCAGTTGAAGAATTAAATTTGGAACAACGACTACCCGATTTACCTAAGTCACTTACTGATTTGCAACCATTTGAAAAAGAAGCTTTTGAGCAGCGACTCGATTTACAAGCAATTAGACTGGAAACTGATGCCGTAGCCAAACAACTTGGACTCACCAAGATGACACGTTTCATTAATGTGTTGGAAATAGGCCCTGCAAGAGTGTTAGAAGGTCGTCGTGGCGATCCCTACAAAAATGGGGTTCAACTTTCTTTCGAATTACCTATATTTGATTGGGGCACTGCGCGCGTTGCGCGGGCAGAATCCATCTACATGCAATCAGTAAATCGTGCGGCACAGCTAGCAATAAACGCGCAATCTGAAATACGCGAGGCTTACAACACTTATCGAACCAATTACGACATGACAAAGCATATACGTGATGAAATCGTGCCGCTTCGCAAAAAAGTTCTTCAAGAAAACCAGCTTCGTTATAACGGCATGCTAACCAGCCCATTTGAGCTGTTTGGTGATGCGCGCGCGCAAGTTGTTAGCGTAAAAGATTATATCGAGTCTTTACGTGAGTTTTGGGTGGCGGATAGCACATTACAAATGACGTTGATTGGTGTTGATAATATGATGGAAGGAAATTAACATGGATTTTTCACAATTTAGCCGACGCGACTTTTTTAGGTTCGCTGGTGCGGGTATTGCTGCATCTGCGGTAAGCAAAGTAGCAATGGCCGCATTGCCAGAAATCGTCTCGGCAGAACAAGCCAATACACAAGCGCCTCTGCAACCAAATACTGGCCGACATTATAACCCCGTTGTAACGCTTAATGGTTGGAGCTTGCCATGGCGTATGAATAAAGGGGTAAAAGAATTTCATCTAGTGGCTGAACCTGTGGTGCGTGAAATGGCGCCAGGCATGAAAGCGCATCTATGGGGCTACAATGGGCAAAGCCCAGGCCCAACAATTGAAGTGGTTGAAGGGGATAAAGTCAGAATTTTTGTCACAAATAGATTGCCAGAAGTCACCAGTATTCACTGGCACGGACAACGGTTACCAAACGGCATGGATGGCGTAAGTGGACTAACCCAACCGCCAATAAAGCCTGGAAAAACTTTTGTTTATGAGTTTGAGGCAAAACGCGCAGGTACATTTATGTATCATCCGCACGCCGATGAAATGTTGCAAATGGCGATGGGCATGATGGGAAGCTGGGTCACACACCCTAAGAATCCAAAATTTATGCCCGTGGATAGGGATTTTATATTTTTACTTAATGCCTATGATATTGAGCCTGGCGGCTACACACCTAAAGTAAGCACCATGCTGGATTTTAATCTATGGACTTTTAATAGTCGCGTTTTTCCTGGAATTGACCCAATTGTTGTTCGCAAAAGTGATAAGGTTCGTATTCGCATTGGCAATCTCACCATGACCAATCACCCCATACATTTACATGGGCACGAGTTTGAAGTGACTGGTACAGATGGCGGATGGGTGCCTAAAACCGCACGCTGGCCTGAAGTAACTACAGATATTGCAGTTGGGCAAATGCGCGCCATTGAGTTTGTAGCAAGTGAATTAGGCGACTGGTCGCTGCACTGCCATAAATCGCACCATACCATGAATGCGATGGGGCATGATGTACCTACGCTAATTGGTTTAAGTCTAAAAGGTATTGCGCGCGAGCTTTCTAAATTGGTGCCGGAATATATGAGCATGGGTGAA
>JANNWI010000014.1:0-2009 GCA_031414715.1 Methylophilaceae bacterium
CAGAATATCTTTTAATTGCACGGCATTCATGCTGTTTGCCACTTTTACAAGGTTGGTAAACGGTAGTACATTAAAAGTATCTCCCACTGACACATTACCTGGCCCAGCTATGTTGGTGCGAATACCACCACCGTTTTGAATAGCAACATCAGTACCACCAGCATAACGCATTGCATCTGCCACTAAATTACCTAAGCCAGTTTCAGCATTACGTACGCCAGCAACAAAAGCAACTGGTGGCACTGCCGCAGGATTCGCCGTTACTTGTATTGGTCCATTTAAAGCTACCGCAGTTGTGCCGATAATTTGTGCGTTTAAAGCGGCGATATAATTAGTGACTGGTGTAACTACTTGTGCATTAATCGTTGGGTCACCCACTACAAGGTCAGCATCTGGAATTGATTCGTCCACCGGGGTAGTTGGGTTGTTTGGAACACCAACGTAACCAGATACGCGCAGCATTCTTGTTGTATCAATGCTAGTTAAAGCGCCAGTGTTATCATCAATCGTGATGTTAACTTCACCGACATAACGATTACCAAAATGGCCTGTTAAAACAGCCACTTGTTTAGCATCTGCGCTGGTAGCAAAAATAGGATGCGTATTATATGTTGGCGCCACACCACCTAAAATCACGTTATCATCTGAATCTTTCATTAGCTCATGGCCACCGCCTGATACCACCATATCCACACCAGTTAGGTTTGGAATCATCAAATTAATTTCGTTATTTGAGTTTTGCAAATGACTCATGACTATTACAGTATTTACTCCCTGATTATTACGTAGCTCATTAATTTGCGCTTGGATCAACGGAATAATGGCCGCAATATTTTGTGCTTCCGTATTATTTGGGTTGTAATTCAGCATGGTATTGGGTGCAGGCGATGAGATAGTTGGTAACAATGGTGTGGTGGCACCAACGATACCAATTTTTTTACCACCAGTTGTTGTCACAATTTTGTATGGCGCTACTTTGCCGCTGGCAGCCAACGCTGCGAATTCTGGCGTTGCGTTAAAATTTAAGTTGGATGATAAGTAAGTCGTATTAGAAACGTCTGCAAAACGTGCTGCAACGTTAGAACCATTATCAAATTCATGATTACCAAATGTCGTCGCATCAAAGCCAATCTGGCGCATGGCAATGCTGTCATAGAAATCTTGACCACCATCAGGGTGCGCTGTTGCTAAATTATCTAAACTTGCTGTAAAGCGTGGGCCCGGTAAAAATGCGTCACCAGCATTCAACTTGATGACTGTTCTGCCAGATGCAGTAGCCGAAGTTTGTGCGTTTGCTATTACCGTAGCCAAGCGATCAATGCCGCCGTAAAAAGAAATTAATTGGCTTGGGTTATCAAGCAAATTACCCTGGGCAGACAACAACCAGCTTTCCTGATCGCCCACATGCAAGATAGTCACTTGCTCGGCTATTGCACTTGAAGCAAAAAGACATGCTACTAGTAGTGAAACAGATTTCATTTTTAACATAGCTTTATCCTAAAAAGTTTGGTTACATATTTAATGCTGATTGAAGCTAACACTAAATAAATTAGACACTTATCTAAACGTTAAAATAGTTATTAACATAGCGTAAAGAATATGCCCTAGATATTGCAGGTTTACTGGTACTTATGGCCTGTATGGACTAGCGTTTTATGGCTAAATATGACAAATTAAAATTGCTCAGTAAATGCAAGATAATTGATATGTTTGATGGTGACTTTGGTTGATAATTAATTTAAGAGCTAATCTGAGAATTTATTGTTTAGTAATTTAAAGTGATATGCATAGCTCACTTAGAAATAGCAAGGTTGTCGAATCTAACAAGAAAGGCATTTTATATATTGAATAAATATAGTTTTTAATAAAAAAGCCCGCATATAGCGGGCTTTTGCCTAAGCGTTTAAGCTTATTTGTTCAACTTACTTGTTCAGCTTATTTATTCATAACATACATTGTTACTTCAAAGCCAAAACGCATTTCTGTTGCTGCTGGTGTTGTCCACATGA
>JANNWI010000015.1:0-16890 GCA_031414715.1 Methylophilaceae bacterium
TCGCGGTAATAACCGCGAACCTATTTTCTATGCTGATGAAGATTACCGCTTTTACCTAGATAAATTAAAAGACGCATGTATTAAGCACCAGTGCGCTATTCACGCCTATGTATTAATGACTAATCATGTGCATTTGCTGATTACACCACAATTTGAAGATGGCATTAGCAAAACTATGCAAATGCTGGGGCGTTATTATGTGCAGTATTTTAACTTTACCTATAATCGCACTGGCACATTGTGGGAAGGGCGCTATAAAGCCAGCCTAATTGATAGCGAAGCGTTTGCACTGACTTGTTATCGTTACATTGAGCTTAACCCAGTGCGGGCGAATATGGTGCAACACCCATCCGAATACCATTGGAGTAGTTATCGGTGCAATGCGCTAGGCCAACCGAATGAATTGATTACACCACATTATTTGTACGAAGCGCTTGGTGGCGATGCTGAACAACGTCAAACCGCTTACCAATCTTTATTTGATGCACATATTGATACCAAAACCCTTGATGCAGTTCGCACGAGCGCCAATAAAGCGTGGGTGCTGGGTAGTGATTATTTTAAAGATAAAATAGCCACGCAGTTAAACCGACGCACCAAACCGAATGCGCGGGGTGGGGATAGGAAATCGGATGAATATCGAAAACAAAAAAAGTTTAGCTTGATACTGTTAAAATAGCATAATGGATTTAAATTAAAATATGAAAGTGAGCCGAACCAGTAAAGCTTGGATGCAAGAGCATTTAAACGATGAGTTTGTGAAACGAGCACAAAAAGAAGGTTATCGCGCGCGCGCAGCTTATAAACTGATTGAAATTGATGATAAAGATAAGTTAATAAAACCTGGTATGACTATTGTTGATTTAGGCTCAACCCCAGGCAGTTGGTGTCAAGTGGCGGTACAGCGGCTTAAGGGACAAGGCAAAATTATTGCGCTAGATATTTTAGACATGACAGGCATTGCAGGAGTGGAGTTTATTCAAGGTGATTTTAGAGAAAAAGTGGTGCTAAAACAGTTAGAAGCAGCATTAAATAATAAACCAGTTGACCTTGTAATTGCCGATATGGCGCCCAATATAAGTGGCATAAGTGACGTAGACCAAGCGGGTGCGATGTATTTAACAGAATTGGCGCTGGAGTTTAGCCAAACTTGGTTGAAACCAAATGGCAATTTTTTAGTCAAGGTATTTATAGGTGCAGGCTTTGATGACATGGTAAAAACCATGCGTCAACAGTTCGATAAAGTCGTAACCCGCAAGCCAAAAGCATCAAGAGACAGAAGTAACGAAGTGTATTTGCTGGGCATAGGTAAAAAGTAATCTTGGTAAAAACTAGGCCTAGGCAAAAAATAGGATTAAAATTAAATTTACTCGAATGAGTTTAAGGAAAAGCATTGAATAACATCGCAAAAAGTATCGCAATATGGCTGGTAGTGGCGCTAGTGTTAATGACTGTGTTTCAGCAATTTACTGGTCAAGGCAAACAAGATAGCCAAGTCAAATACTCACAATTTATGCAGCAAGTTAAAGATGGCAGCATTGCCAGCGTGCAAATCGATGGCCGCGTGGTGCGCGGCAAAACGCAAGATGGTAAAGAGTTTAGTACTTATGCACCGAATGATTTGTGGATGGTGAACGACTTGCTTAAATACAACGTGCAAGTTGAGGCAAAGCCAGAGCAACAACGCAGCTTGTTGATGGATATTTTCATGTCATGGTTCCCGATGATATTGCTGATTGGTGTATGGATTTTCTTTATGCGCCAAATGCAAGGCGGCGGTAAAGGTGGTGGCCCATTCTCATTCGGCAAAAGCAAAGCGCGCCAGCTAGACGAAAGTAGCAATCAAACCACATTTGCTGACGTAGCTGGCTGTGATGAGGCCAAAGAAGAAGTAACCGAATTGGTGGACTTTTTAAAAGAGCCTGGTAAATTTCAAAAACTAGGCGGTCGTATTCCACGCGGTGTATTGTTGGTTGGCCCACCGGGTACTGGTAAAACTTTGCTGGCACGCGCAATTGCGGGCGAAGCGAAAGTGCCATTCTTTTCAATTTCTGGTTCAGATTTCGTCGAGATGTTTGTTGGTGTAGGTGCGGCGCGCGTGCGCGATATGTTTGAAACCGCTAAAAAGAACTCACCATGCATTATCTTTATTGATGAAATTGATGCAGTTGGCCGAAGCCGTGGTGCAGGTACTGGCGGCGGTAACGATGAGCGTGAGCAAACATTAAACCAGCTATTAGTAGAGATGGATGGTTTTGAAGCCAGCAGCGGCGTGATTATTATTGCCGCTACTAACCGTGCAGATGTATTAGATAAAGCATTACTTCGTCCAGGCCGCTTTGACAGACAAGTAATGGTTGGTTTGCCTGATATTAAAGGTCGTGAACAAATTCTGCTTGTCCACATGCGTAAAGTGCCAATCGACCCAGATGTTAAGGCCGATATTATTGCGCGCGGTACACCTGGTTTTAGCGGTGCAGATTTAGCCAACTTGGTGAACGAGGCTGCTCTATTCGCCGCGCGCCGCAGTAAACGTACAGTGGATATGGAAGATTTTGAAGATGCAAAAGACAAAATCTACATGGGTCCAGAACGTAAATCAATGGTCATGCGTGAGGAAGAGCGTCGCAACACAGCCTATCACGAATCTGGCCATGCGGTAGTTGCCAAGCTGCTACCAAAAGCCGACCCAGTGCATAAAGTCACCATCATGCCGCGTGGCTGGGCACTAGGTTTAACATGGCAACTGCCGGAGTTTGATCGTATTAGCAATTACAAAGACAAAATGTTGGAAGAGATTTCTATTTTGTTTGGTGGCCGTATTTCTGAAGAAATTTTTATGAACCAAATGAGTACTGGTGCCAGTAACGACTTTGAGCGTGCCACTAAATTGGCGCGCGATATGGTCACCAAGTATGGCATGAGTGATAACTTAGGCATTATGGTTTACACAGGTAGCGAGCAAGATTCGTTTTTTGGTAGCATGAGCAGCAAAACGGTTTCTGAGGCCACACAACAAAAAGTGGATACCGAAATTAAACGTATTTTAGATGAGCAATATGGTGTAGCTAGACATTTATTAGAAACTAATAAAGACAAAGTTGAGGCGATGACCAACGCGCTGATGGAATATGAGACCATTGATGCTGACCAAATTAATGACATTATGGCGAACATTCCAGTGCGTGCACCCAAACCACGTCAGCCAAAAGTCAAGCCTAGTGATTCAGGTAGTTCTGGTAGCAGCGCCACACCTGTGCCGCAGCCTACAGCTAAAGTTTAAACTAAGCTTAAAAAGTTAGAAAACGGGTTAAAATGAGGGCTAATTTATTAGCCCTCATTTTTTTGTACATCTTTTATGATTTTTAATTGCGGCAATTTTCAGCTCGATTTAAGCACGCCCAAGGTGATGGGTATTGTCAATGTCACGCCTGATTCCTTCTCGGACGGCGGAAAATTTTCACAAACCAATTTAGCCATTGAACACGCAATAAAACTGGCAGAAGAAGGCGCCGCAATTTTGGATATTGGTGGCGAATCCACCCGCCCAAACGCCACGCCTGTTAGTTTGCAGCAAGAGTTAGGCCGGGTGATTCCTGTGATTGAGGCTTTAGTCATGCAAGTTAATATTCCCATTTCTATTGATACTTATAAGCCAGCTGTGATGCAAGCCGCCATTACTGCGGGTGCCAGCATGGTGAATGACGTTCGCGCACTGCAAGAAATTGGCGCAATTGAAATCGTCGCAAATTCTAACGTAGGCGTATGCCTGATGCATATGCAAGGCACGCCACAGACTATGCAGCAAAACCCGCAATATAATGATGTAGTAAGTGATGTAAAAGCCTTTTTGCTAGCACGCCTGCAAGCCACCATGAATGGAACCAATGGCCATGCGGGTTGCAAGGCATCAAATATTTTGCTTGACCCTGGTTTTGGCTTTGGTAAAACGCGCGAGCATAACATTGCACTGCTACAAGGTTTAAAAAGTTTTTCCGATTTAGGTCAGCCATTATTGGTGGGGCTATCACGCAAATCCATATTAGGGCAGGTCACGGGCAACGATGTCGATGCGCGACTTTATGCCAGCATTGCCGCCAGTGTGGTTGCCGCCATGAAGGGTGCTAAAATAATGCGGGTGCATGATGTAAAAGCCACAGTAGAGGCGCTTAAAGTTGTAGCTTCAATACAATAAAAAAATAAAAGAGAATAGAACAATGAGCAAACAATATTTCGGAACTGATGGCATTCGCGGCAAAGTGGGCGAGCACCCAATTACGCCAGATTTTATGATGCGTTTGGGCTATGCGGCAGGCCGCGTACTGGCATCAACAGGCACAAAAGGCTTGGTTGGTAGAGAAACGCGCCCAGCAGTGTTGATAGGTAAAGATACGAGAATCTCTGGCTATATGTTCGAGGCAGCGCTAGAGGCTGGGTTATCTGCAGCAGGAGTAGATGTGTTGCTGGTAGGCCCAATGCCTACGCCAGCGGTGGCCTATCTTACGCGCGCACTACGTGCGCAGGCTGGCATCGTCATTTCCGCCTCACACAACCCTTATTATGACAACGGCATTAAGTTTTTTTCGGCCGAAGGTGCAAAACTGGGCGATGAAATAGAACATGCGATTGAGGCTGAGCTAGATAAACCCATGCAGGTGATGGAATCTGCCAAGTTAGGCAAAGCGCGCCGTATTGATGACGCCGCTGGCCGTTATGTGGAGTTTTGTAAAAGCACTTTTCCTAGTAATTTAGATTTGCGTGGCTTAAAAATTGTGCTGGATTGCGCGCACGGTGCCACTTATCACGTTGCGCCCGATGTGTTTCACGAGCTGGGTGCAGAAGTGATTGCGATTGGCAACAAACCAGATGGCTTGAATATTAACGAGCAAGTTGGCTCTACTCATCCGCAAGCCTTGCAAAAAGCGGTGGTAGAACACAAAGCCGATTTAGGTATTGCCTTTGATGGCGATGGTGACCGTGTGATGATGGTAGATGCAGGCGGCAACTTGCTAGACGGTGACCAGCTTTTGTATATTATTGCGCTGGGGTTATATGCCAAAGGCAAGTTAAAAGGCGGTGTGGCTGGCACGCTCATGACCAACCTGGCGCTAGAGCACGCGCTGCAAAAACACCAAATTCCGTTTGCGCGCGCCAACGTGGGCGATAGATATGTGCTGGAACTGTTAAATGAAAAAAATTGGAAATTGGGCGGCGAGAATTCTGGCCATATTCTCACACTAGATAAGCACACCAGTGGCGATGCGATTATCGCGGCAATACAAGTGCTGCATGCGTTAAAACAAAGCGGCAAAACACTCACGCAAATGCGTGCCGAACTTGTGCTATATCCGCAAGTGCTCATCAACGTGACATATCAGCCTAAAGCAAACCAAGCGAAATTAGACCTGAGTATGCCACAACTTCAAGAAGCAGTTAAAAAAGCCGAAACTGAGCTAAGAGGTGCAGGCCGCGTGTTGTTGCGCGCATCAGGCACCGAGCCAAAAATCCGTGTGATGGTAGAGGGACAAGATGCAAAATTGGTACAAAAATTGGCTGAACGTATTGCGGACGTGGTTAAGTTTGCTACGGGATAAAGAGTTCTGTACTGTATCTTTATGCTTACTAGCGCCAGCTCAGTATGAAAGGCTTAATAATGAATTTAGATTTACTTAATAATTATGCAATACCATTAGTTATTACCAAATCAACAGCTTCATTTACAATTACATTTATTGGCTTTATCGTTTTCTTTTCAGGCTTGATTGTTACACTGGCATGCATTTCTGCACATTCTAAGGCATCGGCTGTTAAAGATAGTAGCGGTACTCATTCAGCAATATGGACTGGAATGCTGTCAGTTATAGTAGCTATATTAGCCATCACTCAAACTGGATTCATTAAGAGTATGTCTATCCAAAATTCTCGGTTATTGGAGCTCTGTCAAGCAGCTGAACTTAAAGTTTACAAAACTGCGACAGATGTTGATAGTATCTACATAGAGCGAGATCATACTGTGCAATTTGAGGCTGGGCAAGGTAGTTTTGGAGGTTTGGGAGCCCCTTTTCTACATTTCCTTCACTTATATGAGACGAAAAATCCAGAATATACTGCTGATAAAGGATTTAAGTACCTTAGGGTAAGTTTAGATAGTGAAACAGGTTGGGCAGATAAAAAAGAAGGGGTTAATGAAATTCAATCTGTATTCTCTGTATTGAATACAGATATATCTTCAGAACAAGATAAATATATTGGTATTTTTGGGTCTGATGTAAGGGTAATAAATAACAAAAATAATGAAGAGTTAGCCCACTTTAGATATTTTTGGAATTCGCATAATTATAGGAAATTCTGCCCATCAACTAGTAATAGACTACTGCCTAGTCAAACAATAATGTATGCACTAGGCATTGAAATGTCAGAAGAAACAAAACGTAAAGTCATGGAAGGCTTAACAAAATGATTGGCCTTATTGCCTTAATGTTCGTATCTATTCATTTTGCTTTTGGGCTGTTAGGACTTAAGCATTTTTCAAAAGGATTAAGCCTTACCCAAAAATGGAATGAAACTTTACAATATGGGTTTTATGTAGCATTAACTTTAGTAATAACAAGTTCATTGTATGTATTCTTGTTTGTGCTAATATTTTCAGGTAAAAGCTTTGGAGATTTTGGATTAATTTCAGCTGTCCTTTTTACCCCAGGCCTTCTAATATTTGCACTTGCATATTTATTGGTGCCTAATTTTTTTGGAAATACAGAAAGTAGACACTCAATTTTAAAGTCTGGGATAGGTCTAGCTTGTCCTGTTTGCAGCTTGTTTTTGTTGGCTTATCAAGAATATTTCTTAAGTGTTATTGCGAAATAAAAAATCAGCCCGTGTAGGGCGCAACAGTTTACATATTGCGCCGTATAAAACATTTCTCTTTCGGCGTATTACGTTATGCTAATACGCCCTAAAAATATTAAAAATACATACCCTGCAACCCGCATGGATATTGGCTTACAGGCCATGTCAGTTAAAGCTTTTATTTAGCTTATTTTTGCAAAAAAAACAGTATAAACCTTTATATATCAATAGTTTATCAATAAGTTAGGTCACAAAAACTTCATCTAGGCTAAATCTAACTGTCATAACTCGCGCGCAAACTCGCCTCATGAACAATGGTGAGTATAAAAAATGCGCATGAATCAAATGCTAAACCGCATGCAGACCTGGGATAGTGCGCTGTGCGTATCGGTCAGCCATACCAGCCAATATCGTGTGATACGTGCATGGTTTCGTGTCATCAGTCGGCTCGGTGATGGCGTATTTTGGTATGCGCTGATGTTGGGTATCTTAGCGGTAGAGCAAGGCGAAGGCGTTAAGCCAGTGCTACACATGTTGGCGGCTGGCCTCACTGGCACACTCATTTATAAATGGTTAAAACACAAAACGCATCGTCCGCGGCCTTATCAAGTACATCAAGATGTATTTGTCACAGGCAAGCCGCTCGATCGTTTTAGCTTCCCCTCTGGGCATACTTTGCATGCAGTGGCATTTGGCTTGGTAGCCCTTTTTTATTTTCCACTGTTGGCGATTATTTTGATGCCGTTTATTGCGATGGTAGCAATGTCGCGAGTGATTCTAGGCTTGCATTACCCTAGTGATGTGTTAGCAGGCGCAGCTATTGGTTACGCCATTACCGCTATTTCGATAAATTTAACTGCATACATCTAATTACTGGTTTAGTCGCTAACCTAAAAAGCTATAGAGGTTTTTCGCTAGCGTGGTAAAAGTCGACTGGGTTTAACATGTGCAGGCGCAAATCACCCAAGCATTGTTCGCGCCAAGCAATCAATTCATCCACATTTAAGTGCGTCAGCTCTGGCTCCCAATTGGGTCGTTTGCCTTGTAGTGCTTGGTGAAAATGACTTAAGGCATGCTCGGTTTTACCCAAGTAATAATTTAAGTTTTTAATAAACTCTGTATCGTTTATTTTTAGCAACCATAAAAGCATGGGCGAAAGTTTGGTGATGCGTAACAGTTGATCCAAAAAAGCCAAGCGCTTTAAATTGGCTCCTGTAGTTTCGGGCGAGACTTTAAAAATAGGCGCTACAAAATCAGTCAGATCAGTTAAATGCTGCCGAATAAGTTGGTGCGGGGTATGGTTAAGTTGCTTGGCCACGTAGGCATCCATCGCCCATTCAGATGCAATGTGTGTCAGTACATTTTTATTTTCCCACTTAGCTTCATGCGCGGGAACAAAGTGGTTATGCGCAATCACATCGACAAACAAATGGCTGGTGTAACCTACAGCGATGGCTATTTCCTGCTCGGTGCGTGCGGCCGCCAGCATCTGTTCTGAAATGCGCCATTGGTGCGTCGTGTTGAATTTTTTAGAAACAATGGCCAAATCGGGCAGGCATGCACCAGCCAACACCAGCATGGGATACTTGTAAATTGCTTGCTGCATGTTTGGATGTAACTGCTTTAATCCTAGCAATGGCAAGGCTAGCAATAAATATTGAGAGAAGTAAACATGTGTGTATAAGCCCCATGCATTGGCATCTAAGGCGTAAAAACTGATGGGTACAGCCCAAATAAATTTTCTAGCGAAATTCATTTTCATGTGGCGCATTATTGAAGCGAAGCATGAATGTAGTGTGATTTATTTGTGACACTTATATGATAGAAATCAGCATGAATTTTTTTCGCAATTTCATCATATAAATGTCATATTCAAAAGTTAAGGTTCTATCATCCCAATCAGAGTTAACCTAGTGAATATATTACTTATTTCAGACGTTTATTTTCCCAGAGTAAATGGTGTGTCTACGTCAATTCGTACTTTTGCAGAGCAACTAAAAAAACTTGGCCATTCGGTTCACTTAATTGCCCCAGATTACGGCGTAGAGACAGAAGACGATGCCATGAGTGAAAAATGGATTACGCGGGTGCCAGCGCGCAGTATTTATTTTGACCCAGAAGATAAGCTAATGAAATATGGCGAAATATTACGTCTGCTACCAACATTAAAAAGCAAAAATTTTGATTTAGTGCACATTCACACGCCTTTTATTGCCCATTTTGCGGGTTTAAAAATAGCTAAAAAACTAGGCTTGCCAGTGCTAGAAACTTACCATACTTTTTTTGAAGATTACTTGCATCATTATTTGCCTGCTATTCCAAAAGTTGTTGCTAAAAGCTTAGCTCGATTCATTTCTAAAAAACAATGTAACCAACTCGATGCCATCATTGCGCCATCGAAGCCAATGCTAGATGTGTTGCGCAGCTATGGCGTCACAGTGCCTGCCGAGGTGATTGCAACTGGCTTGCAGGAGAGCAGTTTTGCAGAGGCTGATGGCAATCAGTTTAAAGTGAAACATCAAATCCCGCTAAACAAGCATATGTTGCTGTATGTGGGGCGCGTTGCGCATGAAAAAAATATTGGTTTCTTATTAAAAGTGGTCAGAAGATTAAGTGTGCAGCAGCCAGAAATTTTGTTAGTGATTACGGGTGAAGGCCCAGCAGAGCAAAGTTTGCACCAGCAAGTGCAGGCGCTAGGCATAGAAAAAAATGTGCAGTTTATTGGTTATTTAGATCGCAATACTGAGCTTAATGCCTGTTACAAAGCGGCCGATATTTTTGTGTTTGCCTCGAAGAGTGAAACACAAGGGTTAGTATTATTAGAAGCGATGGCGCAAGGCACGCCTGTGGTGGCAATAGCAGAGCTGGGAACTGCATCTATACTGGTTGAAGGGCAAGGCGCGCATATAGCTACTGAAGATGAAACCGTATTTGCACAAAAAATTAATGACTTACTCACTAATACCTTAGCGCGAAATATACTGGGCGATGTCGGTAAAGCTTATGCGTTAAAGTATTGGACTGCCAGTGCCAAGGCAGAACAAATGCTGCATTTTTATCGCGCGCAACAGCCTAAACACAACCCAAATCGGCTTAAGCAAGGGACAGAACTTAATGTAGAGCTTACAGCAGAGCTAGCGCCGCACGAAAAACCGATATAAAAAAGACTACATAATTAACTTACATAAAATTACGGCCAAAGTAATATGCCGTAGCCGCAATCAATGCAGAGCATGGAATAGTCAACACCCAAGCCCATACAATGCGTGAAGCCAATCCCCAACGCACTGCGGAAGCGCGGCGTGATATGCCCACACCAACAATAGCACCTGTGATTGTATGCGTGGTAGAGACTGGAATACCTAACCAGGTGGCTAAAAACAAGGCAATAGCACCTGAGGTTTGTGCACAAAACGCGCCACTGGGGCGAATACGTGTAATACCCATGCCCATGGTGCGCACAATGCGCCAGCCGCCAAATAGCGTGCCCAATGCCATGGCAAGGTGGCACGATATAATGACCCAAAACTGAATATCGAAGCCTTGTTGGTAGCCATTTGCTACCAATAACACGGTGATAATACCCATGGTTTTTTGCGCGTCATTGCCGCCATGGCCTAGGCTGTAAAGTGAGGATGACACAAATTGCAGTTTATTAAACACGCGCTCAGTGGGGTAGGGCGAGCGCTTTTCTACAATCCATAGCACCAACACCATCAGGCACATCGCCACAAACATGCCAAACATGGGCGATATGATAATGAACACTGACGTTTTAATGAGGCCGCCCGCAATAATGGCTGCAGTGCCACCTTTGGCCACGCCTGCGCCCACTAAGCCACCTACTAGCGCGTGCGATGACGATGACGGAATGCCCAACCACCAAGTAATGATGTTCCAAGTAATAGCGCCACAAAGTGCACCAAATATGACGGCATTGTTGACAATGTCGGGGTCGATTAGACCTTTACCGACCATTTTTGCCACCGCAGTGCCAAATACTAAAAATGCAATAAAGTTAAAAAATGCTGCCCATAGTACTGCCGCCTGTGGCGTCAGTAAGCGCGTAGAAACCATCAGCGCAATAGAGTTTGCTGCATCGTGAAAGCCATTCATAAAATCGAATATGAGGGCGACAACCACGAGCAACGCCATAATGACAATTGCTTGTTCCATGTGAGCCCCCTTAAATGCGCTCTAGCACGACGCCGTGGATGACATCCGCAACATCCTCACAGCTATCTACTGCATCTTCAAACAAATCGTATAATTCGCGTGACCTAATTAATGTACGCGCATCGGTTTCCTCGCTAAACAAACGGAACATACCAGCACGCATCACATGATCAGCTTCACCTTCAATACTACTAATTTCCTCGCAATTACGTAAAATACGCTCGGCGTCTTTCATATCAGATAGCATGTGTACTGTTTCGCGTACTTTTTCTGAGGCGCGCAATAAAATTTGTGCCAGCGCCACCATCTCAGGTGTAAAAGTGCTGCGGCCATATATTTTTGCGCTTTGTGGAATATCTTCCATGTAATCAATAATGTCATCCAGTGCCATTGCCAGTTCGCGAATCTCACGTCTATCAAACGGCGTAATATAAGTTTTGTGCAGCGATAGCAAAATCTCTTTGGTGTATTCGTCAGCCTCACTTTCAATTTTGCGAATTTCGGCAAAATATTCCTCAAATTTATCTTCGCCACTGACTGCTGTCATCATGGCAAGCACTTTAGAGCAGCGTACCGCACAATCTGCCAAGTTGTTAAATAGCACAAAATAGTTATCGTTGCGCGGCGTAATAGCTGTCATTACTCGACTAAAAATGCTACCTGACATACTTTTCTCCCAAATATTAAAATTATTTTAAAGTGTATTTATAATGCAAACAGTTTAACTTTTTAAGCTAGAATCTGCGAGACCTAATCAAAATAATTGTGACAAAAATATGACAAATTTTTTAAAACCTTCTTTATCTGTTCAGTTGCTTGCTGAGTTTATAGGTACTGCATCACTGCTGGCGGTTATCACAGGTTCTGGCATCATGGGTGAGACCTTAGGCGCAGGCAATGCTGCAGTGGCTTTGCTCGGCAATAGCATTGCCACAGGTTGTGGCTTGTATGTGCTAATTTCAGTGCTAGGGCCTATCTCTGGCGCGCATTTTAACCCTGTGGTCAGTGTGATGTTTTGGCATATGGGTGATTTAAGCAGGCTTAATTTATTCAGTTATGTCACTGCACAAATCACTGGCGCCATCGCAGGGGTTTGGTTAACGCATCTGCTATTTGACATGCCGATTTTGCAGCAATCAGATAACGTTAGAAATGGCACGGGCATTTGGGCAAGCGAACTTGTATCTACCTTAGTTTTATTGGGCGTGATTTATCTGGGCGTTAAGGCTTTAAAAGATGAGCATGCCAAAGATAAAATTCCTATGCTGGTCGCGCTTACCGTCACTGCAGGTTATTGGTTTACATCATCTACCTTTTTTGCCAACCCCGCTGTTACCATTGCGCGTAGCTTAAGCAATACGTTTGTGGGTATTGCGCCTGCTGACGTGCTAGGTTTTATTGTGGCGCAACTGTTGGCTATGTTGTTAATTTCTTTAATAATTAAGGCTGATAAATGAGCGTGACTATTTACCACAACCCCGCATGCGGGACTTCGCGCAACACCTTGGCAATGATACGCGCCAGCGGCGTAGAACCAACAATTATTGAATATTTAAAGCATCCGCCAACACGAGAGAAATTAACTGCCCTGATAGCCAATACTGGTGCGGGTTGCAGGGCATTGATTAGAAAGAAAGGAACGCCATACGATGAATTGGACTTGGATGATTCAAGCTTAACTGACGATGCGCTGATAGACGCCATGCTAGCGCACCCCATTTTAATTAATCGGCCAATTGTGGTGACAAGCATTGGCACGAAACTTTGCCGACCTTCTGAATTGGTTTTAGAGATTTTAGAAAATCCGCATATCGGCGATTTTGTGAAAGAAGATGGCGAAGTAGTAAAAGGAATGTAAGCCGTTAAGGCGTTATAAATGTAAGTCATTAAGGCGTTATAATAGCGCTTTAAAAATTTAGCTAAAGATTCAGTAAAAAATCATGGAAGCCGAACAACTCAATATTATTGCCAATCGCCTCACCGATCTAAGCGCGCGCCACATTGCGCTTAGGGGGTATCTTTGACTTTGACAGCAAAGCGCAAAAACTAGAAGAGGTTAACGGCCTGCTAGAAGACCCAAAAGTGTGGGATAACGCAGAAAAAGCGCAAAAACTAGGCAAAGAAAAACGCAGTCTAGAACTCATCGTCCACAACTTACAAAACTTAGAAGCAGGCATTAAAGATAGCCAAGAACTATTTGACATGGCGCGCGAAGAGAATGACGACAGCACATTGTTGAGCGTGGAGGCGGACAGCCAAGACATCGAAACCAAAATCGCCGACATGGAATTTAAGCGTATGTTCTCTGGCGAGCTAGATGGCGCCAATTGTTTTATCGAGTTTCAATCAGGTAGCGGCGGGACTGAAGCGCAAGATTGGTGCAATATGTTGCTGCGCATGTATTTGCGCTATTGCGAGCGCAAAGGCTTTAAAGTTGAAGTGTTAGAGCTTTCGGATGGTGATGTAGCAGGTATTAAAGGCGCCAGCGTTAAGGTCAATGGCGATTATGCTTATGGAACCCTACGCACCGAAAATGGCGTGCACCGCTTAGTGCGTAAATCGCCATTCGACAGCAACGCCAAACGCCATACGTCATTCGCCAGCGTGCAGATTTTCCCAGAAGTGGACGATTCGATTCAAATTGACATTAACCCAGCCGATTTGCGTATTGATACTTATCGCGCCAGCGGCGCTGGCGGCCAGCACATTAACAAGACTGATTCTGCGGTGCGTATTACGCATTTGCCCACCAATGTAGTGGTGCAATGCCAAAATGATCGCAGCCAACACCGCAACCGCGAAGAAGCTTTTAATATGCTACGCGGCGCGTTATATAACCTAGAGCTAAACAAGCGCAACGCCGACAAACAAGCGATTGAAGATGCCAAAACTGATATTGGCTGGGGCCATCAAATCCGGTCTTATGTGTTGGATCAAGGCCGTATTAAAGATTTGCGTACCAATGTGGAGATTGGTAATACGCAAGGTGTGTTAGATGGCGATCTTGACCCATTTATACAAGAGAGTTTGAAACAAGGTGTTTAAGTAAAGTAAACATAGCCCTTGACCGGCATGGATACAAAATGAATCAATCGCATGAAGTGAGTTTAAGAGAAAATAGCCTGGGAAATTGGCTATCAGGGCATCGGTTTAATAGTTATAGCCATTTATCAGCAATAAAAAAAGCCCGCTACTAGCGGGCTTTTGCAATTAGTTAAAAACTAATTATTTGTTCATTACGTACATTGTTACTTCAAAGCCAAAACGCATTTCTGTAGCTGCTGGTGTTATCCACATGATATTTTTCCTTTTAACTTGGTTTAATTAACTAGTGCGATTCACAATGTCTCGCTTCACGTATTGCATTATGCTCTGCCACTAAAAATCAACCCTATGTGTGCTGCGTAAATAGTGCTAGTGATTTTACTTAGAAGTAATTCTACTTAAAATTTCAGATTTAATCTTTATGCTATTCATCCATCCATTGTTTTGCCAGCATCAAACCACTCAGCCAAGCACCTTGTACTTTGCCGCCATTTAGCCAATCACCACACAAACCAATATTGTGCTGCCTATCTAGTTGACAGCCTTTGTTTAAATAGTGCGTGCAATCTGCATATAGCCAACGGTGTAAAGTATGGCTGTGCAAGTTGTGTTTAAAAATGTCCGTGCTGTTAGATTGTGTAGGCGCTATCAGTGCGATAAATTCTGCAATCATTTGTTGCGCAACACTGTCTTTATCATCATCAACATGTGCTTCGCTCCATTGGCTAAGGGCATGCAATACCCACGTTTCTAAATGATGATTTAGCATGTGCAAACGGCCAGGCTTAGCGCTATCTCTGGCTGCCCAACTAAGTAAACCTTGATTAATAAAAAGGCCATCAAATTCGCAATGTAGCGGATGATTAAAGTTAAGCATTAAGGCAAAGCAAGCCTGCATTTTTACACTGGCAGCTAATGTTGCTAACATTGGCGCTGCGTCTTGCAACAACACTGCAGCCTGTGGAGCTGGTATGGCTAGTAAAACCGCATCAAATAGTTGTTGATATACACCATGCTCTTTACTGTTAAGTTGCCATTGCTGTGCAATTTTTTGTAAGTGATTGATGGTAGTTTCTGACTGAATATTGAGGCTGCTAGCCAGCCATTTTGCTGGTGCTGTATTGCGCGGGTAACCCACATAACGATTAGTATCAGTTTTATTTGCATCTTGTTTTGGCTTAAACGTAACACCATCAGTTTGTTGCAAGCGTGGTTGCCACAATTGGGCAACATTAGCGTTTACCCAACGTTGCACTTCTGCATTAAAAGCTGGGTCGCGCGCTGTAAAGTATTGCGCGCCATGATCGCACTGCCAGCTAGGCGTTGTAGTTGTTGGTTCAGTCTGTGCAACTTGTTCAGCCTGTTCAAAAACGCGCGTACTTAACCTGCCTGATACGCCGCGACTTTTTTCGAACACGGTTACATCAAAGCCAGCACTTTGCAGCGCAGTTGCGCAGCTTAAACCTGCTATGCCAGCACCAATTATTGCAACATTTTTTTGTGCGGTCATGCTTATTGCCAGCCTTGCAGCCAAATTGATTCATCATTTAACTGCTGCCAAGGTAAAAGCTGGCAACGTTTAGAATGCACAGCCTCAAGCATAATGTGCACTACGGGAGTAGTGGATAAATCGGGTGCAATCAGTTTTATCACCATAAAGTGTTTTTCTTTGTTGGTTGGTGTCACCGCTGTCCATTTACTATTCAGTAATTTCTTTGGATTGACTAACCGTTTTAAAGGCTTGGCTGTTTGAATTGGGTTGGTCATGTGTAAAATTTTAAACTTAAATGCAATAGAGCGTTGTTAATAAGAAACGTTTTAGTAGCTACCTGCTCTATTAACATTATCTAGCAATATATGGAGTTTTTGTGGCTAAAATAGCATTAGTAACAGGCGCCAGCGGTGGCGTTGGCCAAGCATTGGTAAAAAAATTGATAGCAGAGCATTGGCAATTAATTGTGGTGGGTCGCGATGCGGAAAAGTTAGCAGCAGCATATCAAAATAGCCACACACAAATTGTGGCCGATTGCACTACGTTTAACGGCGTGCAGCATATCTTTGAACAAATAAAAGCCCAAAATTTAATACCAACTGCATTAGCACATTGTGTTGGTAATATTCGGTTAGGTGCATTGCATCGAATGGCACAGGCCGATTTTATTGATTGCATGAATGCTAATTTATTCAGCGCTTTTTACACATTGGCGGCATTTACTCATTATTTAAAAGAAGCAAAACTTGCTGGCTCAGCGGTATTTGTATCATCGGCTGCTGCACGTATTGGCACACCAAATCATGAGGCTATTGCTGCAGCCAAGGGTGGTTTAGAGGCGCTGGTACGTAGTGCCGCTGCTACCTATGCTAGTGTTGGCATACGTGTTAATGCAGTCGCGCCAGGCATTTTAGATACCCCAGCTGCCGCAAAAATTTTAAGTAGTGATTTAACCCGCGAGATGGCTGCGAAACAGTATCCTATCGCGGGTATTGGTAATGCAACAGATGTTGCCGATTTAATGGCTTGGTTAACATCAGACTCTGCAGCGCGTGTAACAGGACAGGTGTGGTCTATAGATGGTGGATTTAGTAGTATTAGGCCTATTGTAAAATAATATAACGTGAAGTAGTACAACGCGAAATAGTACACTCCAAAATAGTAGAACGTAATTGTAAATGTTCAAATGTAAAAGCCCGCATATAGCGGGCTTTTGCCTAAGCGTTTAAGCTTATTTGTTCAACTTACTTGTTCAGCTTATTTATTCATAACATACATTGTTACTTCAAAGCCAAAACGCATTTCTGTTGCTGCTGGTGTTGTCCACATGA
>JANNWI010000016.1:0-4109 GCA_031414715.1 Methylophilaceae bacterium
GCGGCAATTTTTTCTACAAATGGCAACGACGATTGCCATATTATTTTACGTGGCGGTAAAACGCCAAACTACGATTCAGCAAGTATTGATGCGGCTTGCTGCGACTTGCAGCATGCTAATTTGGCGCAAAAATTGATGGTGGATTGCAGCCATGGTAACAGTGAAAAACAATTTAAAAAACAGCGTGATGTAGCCAACAATATTGCCACGCAATTAAATGCGGGTGAAAAGCGTATTTTGGGTGTGATGTTGGAATCGCATTTGAATGAAGGCCGTCAGGATCACGCGCCAGGTTGCGATTTGGAATACGGTAAATCCATTACCGATGCCTGCTTAGGATGGGAAGATACAGTGGCAACGCTGCAGTTGCTTGCGCAGGCAGTGCAAGCGAGAAGAGCTAAAAATATTGCTTAACTAAAATAATTGGTTAATTAGTGTGCTGTGCTAATTGCTGTCCGTTGCATATTATTTTCATCTTTATCTTCTGACAATAATTCAGTGCTGGCCAAAGGCTTGCTATCATTAGATTTTTTCGCTTTAGCGGCTTTGTTAATAGGCGTTATAATTTTATCTTTTTGATAGAACAATTCTTCAAAATTAGCTATAGTGCATGGTTTTGCAAAAAAGTAGCCTTGAAACATGCTGCAACCATAATTACTTAAATAATTCATTTGGCTTTCGGTTTCAACGCCTTCTGCCACAATCCGCAAATTTAAATTTTTGCCCATTTGTAAAATAGTTTGCACAATGGTTAAATCGACTGGGTCTTTAGTAAAATCTTTCACAAAACTTCTATCTATTTTTAATTCATCTAAAGGCAGCGTTTTTAGCGCAGAGAGTGATGAATAGCCAGTACCAAAGTCATCTATAGCCAGCGACACGCCCATCGCTTTAATTAAATGCATTTTTTTGATAGATTCTTCAATATGCATAATGACTGAACTTTCTGTCAGCTCTAGGCATAGCTTAGTCGCATCGCAGCCAGATTCTTGAATAGCTTGCGCCACCTCCTTTACAAAATCAGCATGGTTAAATTGCACAGCACTGACGTTAACGGAAATCATCAATTTCTTTGAAGATTGCTCGGCCTGCCATGTTTTAAGTAAGCTACAAGCTTGTTTTATTACCCAAAAACCTATCGGTACAATAGCACCAGTTTCTTCAGCTAACGGAATAAAATCATTCGGCATTACCATACCAAGTTCTGGATGTTTCCATCGCAATAATACCTCTGCGCTAGTTACCTTAGAGTCTCGATTGTATTGGCCTTGCAAGTACAACTCTAGTTGATTGTTGGCAAGTGCATTGTTTAAATCATGCTTTAATCTTAGTTGATACTCATAGTTTGGTTGCTGATTATTGTCGTAAAACTGATAGGCGTTTCTGCCTTGTTTTTTAGAAAGATACATCGACACATCCGCTCTACGCAGTAATTCTGTCACATCTAGACTATCGTCATTATATAAACATATACCAATACTGGCAGAGCATTCATGTTGATAGCCTTCAAATTGCACTGGTGCGTTAATCATCTGTGCAATTTTTTCAATCACTTTCCTGCTGTAAGCCTCCGCCTGTTGTAAGTTGCTGCCAATATTCGATAATACCAATACAAACTCATCCCCACCCAGCCTAGCTGCCGTGTCATGTGCTCGCACATTGTCTTGCAGGCGATGTGCAATGACTTGTAGTAGGTGGTCGCCAGCGTTGTGCCCTTTAATATCATTGATGGCTTTAAAATGATCAAGGTCAATAAAGGCTAACATGTTATAACTGTTGCTGCGCTTGCTACGGGTGAGTGTCTGGTTAATGCGGTCTATCAATAAGCCGCGATTGGGTAAGCCAGTGAGTGAATCAAAGTAGGCAAGTTGATAAATTTTTTCTTGCGAGGCAATAAATTCAGTTTTATTTTGCACCATAGACGCCATACCAACAAAACGACCATTTTCGTTGTGTAGCATGGTATTAGAGAATTCACAATGCACAATTTGATTGTTAACGTTAAGCAGTTGTTTTAACTGATTATTTTCTTGTTTTAATCTACCAATAATATGTTCTGTATGCATGCCATCAAGCGCTGGCATAAAAAAACTAATATGCATACCAATCGCTTCACTGCTGCTATATCCAAATATATCTACGCAGGCTTTATTCCAGGCAATAACATTTAAATGTGCATCCCACTCAATAACTCCCATGGGCGTATGTTCTAGATGAAGAGATTGCCGTTGCGTTAAATATGAAATTTCTTTTTCGCTATTTTCGGCATCTAATCTCAATCGAATACTTTGAATTAAACCCTTGGCAAGCTGCTTACTAGCCACACCAATAAACAATATAAATACGGCAAGCATCATAAAAATGATGGTTGCTACATCATTTCTGGTGTACAAAAAAGCTGGAGCAGCAGTCATCCACACGCCCGCACTAAATAGCGCAGTAGATTTGTTGTCTAGAGACAAATTAATGATTGCGCCAGCACAAACACCCGCTAAAATTAGAACGATTAAAGCTAGCACTTGCATCGTGTGAATCATAAGAATAAAGTAGGCGGCAAATCCCCATGAAATGCCGCAACAAACAGTCGCTAAGCGAAAGCGTGCAAGCCATTTCTGCATGTATTGATCTTGGTATTTATCGTGTATGAATAAATGAACAACAGCAGTTCTAGCTAAATAGCTCGACACAATCAAACATACCCAAGCAAGTAAATATGAAGGGCGAATGTCATCTTTTATTAAAATAATTAAGGCAATAGCTACAATGAAGGCTGCCACAAAAGATCGCTTGGCGTTGTTGAATAACAAGTGAGTCGCTTCAAATTCAATTTGTTGTTTCATGTTAGGTAGTTCCGACTGCATTTTTTGATTGTCCATACATTAAGCTGTTATTTTTGTTTACGCTAATTAATTTACATCTAATAATTGCACACAATTGTACACAAGCAATTTTCATGCCACCAAGTTAACAAATGTAAACAACTATTGTAATAATCACATCATGATAATCACTAGGTTAGTTTACGTTTAGTGCATAGCTGTTATCTAAAACCATTGCGTATAGTTCAACTCACACAAACACATCAATAATGATGAGTTTTAAACAAAGGAGATTTAACATGTGGACAACACCAGCAGCAACAGAAATGCGTTTTGGCTTTGAAGTAACAATGTACGTAATGAACAAATAATTTGTTTGTTTATATAAAGGCTGCCCTCGGGCAGCTTTTTTATTAAAAAATGCCCGACAAATTGATTAGTTTCAGCTTTTTTTATAGATTAAAGGTTTAAAATCTACTGACTAGTCATCTATTTTTAATTAATTGAGTTAACACAATGCACATTCATGTATTAGGCGCTGCCGCTGGCGGTGGTTTCCCGCAATGGAACTGTAACTGCCCAAATTGTGATGGTTTGCGTAAAGGCACCATAAAAGCCACCAAGCGCACACAGTCATCCATTTGTGTTTCTGGTAATGGCGTAGATTGGGTATTGTTTAATGCTTCGCCAGATGTATTGCAACAGATTCAAGATTTTGCGCCACTGCAACCTGGCCGCAATATTCGCGATAGTGGTATTCAAGCGATTGTATTAATTGATGCGCAGATTGATCACACCACAGGTTTATTTATGTTGCGTGAAGGCAAGGTCAAGCGCGAGATTTACTGTACCGATATGGTGTATGAGGATTTAACAACTGGTAACCAAGTGTTGAATATTCTTGAATACTATTGCGGCATTAATCGCCATGTTGTGCCGATTGACGGTGCTGATGTCAGCAAATCCAGCAGTTTTGAAATTCCAAGTGTTCCCAATTTGCGTTTTACAGCAGTTGCGCTTAAAAGCGCCGCGCCGCCATATTCGCCACATCGTAATAACCCGCATCCGGGTGACACAATTGGTGTGCTAATTGAAGAAATTAGCACAGGTAAAAAATGCTGCAGGCATACAAAAAATAGGACCCAACGCATTACTGAAAGTAATGGCAGGCGATAGTTATAATATACGGGTAGGGTAGTGAGCCATTCATCACCTAAACAAAAAATTAATTTCTAAGCCGTTGATTTTTAATAACCAGCGGCTTCATTTTACTCCTTTCGAGGTATTATT
>JANNWI010000017.1:0-8591 GCA_031414715.1 Methylophilaceae bacterium
CTAAAATATCACACACTTTCATGTGTGTTTACTCGGTGATGCATGCCATTGCCAATTCAGTATTTCTGGCATATCTTCACCATGCTCGCTAATATATTGCTTATGTCGCTGCATGGTATTCCAATAACGTGTGGTTTCAGCTTCTATCAAATGCTGTAACCTTGGTATGCGCTTAATTGCATCTAACGCTAGCTGAAAGCGATCTAAGTTGTTAAGTACCACCATGTCAAACGGTGTGGTTGTAGTGCCCTCTTCTTTATAGCCGCGAACATGAATGTTTTGATGATTGTGCCGTCTGTAAGTGAGTTTATGAATCATTGCTGGGTAGCCATGGAAGGCAAATATGACTGGTTTATCCATCGTAAATAGCGCGTCAAACTCATGGTCTTGCAAGCCGTGTGAATGCTCAGATTGTGGCTGCAGCACCATCAAATCGACCACATTCACCACGCTAATTTGAGTATCTGGCACATATTCGCGTAATAGCATCACTGCAGCTAGTGTTTCTAAGGTAGGTACGTCACCTGCACAAGCCATGACTAGCTCAGGTTCACCTTTACAGCTTGCCCAAGTCCAAGTACTCGCCCCTGCGGCACAATGCTTAACGGCGCTGTCCATATCTAACCACTGCCATTCTGGCTGTTTACCAGCAATAATCACGTTAATATAGTTTTGGCTGCGCAAACAATGATCAGCCACCGACAGCAAACAATTGGCATCTGCTGGTAAATACACGCGCACGATTTCAGATTTTTTGTTGAGCACATGATCAATAAAACCTGGATCTTGATGTGAAAATCCATTGTGATCTTGCCGCCAAACATGGCTAGTAAGCAAATAATTCAGTGATGCAATCGGCGCACGCCACGGTATTTGATTGCACACTTTAAGCCACTTAGCATGCTGATTCAACATGGAATCGATGATGTGAATAAACGCCTCATAACATGAAAAAATCCCATGCCGTCCTGTCAACAGATAGCCTTCCAACCAGCCTTGGCATAGATGCTCGCTTAACACTTCCATCACGCGGCCATCGCTACTTAAATTCACATCAACAGCTTGTATATCTGCCATCCACTCTTTGCCTGTCACTTCAAATACCGCATCTAACCGATTGGATGCTGTTTCATCTGGACCAAAAATTCTAAAATTTTGATTGGTTTGATTTAGTTGCAGTACATCGCGCAAAAACTGTCCTAAAACTTTTGTAGCTTCTGCCTGCACAACACCAGGTTTTGCAACTTTAACGGCATAGTCATCAAAATTTGGCATGGCAAGCGCTCGCAATAATTCACCGCCATTGGCATGCGGATTTAGCCCCATGCGTTGATGACCAGTTGGTGCAAGTGCTGTCAGTTCTGCGTTAAGCTTGCCGTCTTCGGTAAACAACTCATTTGGTTTATAACTACTTAACCAGTTTTCTAGCAACTTTAAATGCGCTGCGGTGTTAGCAGCTCCTTTTTTAAAACTGGCAATGGGTACTTGATGCGCTCGCCAACTACCTTCACTTAGCTGTCCATCCACACTTTTTGGGCCTGTCCAGCCTTTAGGTGTCTTAAAGACTATCATTGGCCAAAGTGGGCGTTCATTATGATTAGTAGTTCTTGCTATTAACTGAATTGCTTTAATCTTAGTAACAATAATATCCAAGGTACAAGCCAAACTTTCATGCACAAGCAGCGGGTTATCACCTTCAACAAAATACGGCTCATGTCCATAGCCGCGCATTAAATCGGTCAGTTCTGGTCGGCTGATGCGTGCCAATATAGTGGGGTTAGCAATCTTATAACCATTTAAATGTAATATTGGAATCACCGCACCATCACGCGCAGGGTTTAAAAACTTATTGGAATGCCAACTGGCTGCCAACGCGCCCGTTTCTGCCTCTCCATCGCCGACAATACAAGCGACAATTAAAGTGGGGTTATCAAACGCCGCACCGTAGGCGTGTGCTAGTGAGTAACCTAACTCGCCCCCTTCGTGAATAGAACCTGGCGTTTCGGGTGATACGTGACTGGGTATACCGTTTGGCCATGAGAATTGCTTAAATAAGCGCTTTAAACCATCTGCGTTTTGCTCTATCGCTGGGTAGCGCTCGCTATAAGAACCCTCCAAATAGGTGTTGGCTACAATACCAGGCCCGCCGTGACCTGGGCCGATGATAAATATCATGTTTAAGTTGTGCTGTTTTATTATTCTATTTAAATGCACATAGATAAAATTAAGGCCAGGTGTTGTACCCCAATGCCCCAATAATCGCGGCTTAATATGCGCTAAAGTGAGTTTGTTTTTAAGTAATGGATTATCTTGGAGGTAAATTTGGCCAACTGATAGATAATTGGCAGCACGCCAATAAGCATGCATTTGGGTCAATAATTGTTTAGATAATGTTTTTGTAGTATCTGCTGCTTTTACGCTTTTTTTATCAAACTTAGCCACGATTAGCTACGATTATTTGGGCTAGCAGTTACCCGCCATATGGTATTACCAACGTCATCCGCCACTAATAATGCGCCTGTTTTATCTAAGACCACTCCGACTGGCCGGCCAAAAGCGTCACCATCATTACTTAAAAAACCAGTTAGCACATCGATAGGCTGACCAGCTGGCTTACCATTCACAAATGGTACAAAAATAACCTTATAACCACTGCTGGGATTGCGATTCCATGATCCATGTTGTCCAATAAACATGCCATTGGCATAAGTGTCAGGTAGTGTGGTGCCCACTGATGAAACCAAGCCCAATGAAGCTGTATGTGGCCCAAGTGCATAATCGGGCGCGATAGCTTTGCCCACTAATTCGGGTTTTTGCGGTTTTACGCGCGCATCCACGTGTTGTCCATAATAACTATAAGGCCAACCATAAAAGCCACCGTCCTGAACCGATGTCAAATAATCGGGTACAAGGTCGCTGCCAATTTCATCACGCTCATTCACCACTGTGTATAAAGTGCCTGATTGATTATCCCAAGCCAAGCCATTTGGGTTACGCAAGCCAGAAGCAAAAATGCGATGTTCACCCGTTTCGACATCCACTTCCCAAATCGCGGCTCGCCCAACCTCAGCTTCCATACCACGCTCAGCCACATTGCTATTTGAGCCGACTGTTACATAAAGTTTAGTGCCTGCTTTATTAGCAATGACATTTTTTGTCCAGTGATGGTTTATGGGTCCACCTGGTAAATCTACTAGCTTAATGCCTGCAGCTGATATTTGCTTATCACCTTCAGCGTAAGGAAATTTCACAACAGCATCTGCATTGGCAACATAAAAATGTTCGCCTACTAATGCCATGCCAAACGGAGAATGTAAATGCGTAATAAAAGGTAAGCGTATATCCGCAATACCGTCACCATCAGTATCACGTAATAAAGTGATGCGGTTAGCGCTAGGTACACCAGCCCCAGCGCGTTTCATCACTAAACCCATTATCCAGCCTTTAATACCTTTACCATCTTCAGGCTTTGGCGGTGCATTGGTTTCAGCCACTAGCACATCACCATTAGGCAACACATATAACCAGCGCGGGTGATCTAAACCCTTTGCAAAAACGCTAACTTGCGTATCTGCCGCTGCTTTTGGCATTTCGTCGATAGGCCAGCCTACGGCAGGTGCAATATTAACGGTTGGTATAATCGTTTTATTAGGGGCAGGTAAAGTGGGGCTTGACCCAATACCTGCTGAAACTGGCAAGCTAGCAATTTCGCCACAAGCAGTAAATGTGATGAGTGCTGCAAATATCAATAAGTAGTAGTGACCGTGCAGCTTAAAAATCGGCATTGTAGCGCTGGCCGATTTTTTTCTGCAGGTATGTTGTCGCATTATATTTTACCCATCAATAACAATACAATTAGCACAACCACCACCAAGCCTAAGCCACCGCTAGGCCCATAACCCCAATTTTTGCTGTGACCCCAACTTGGCAGTGAGCCTACCAACATTAAAATTAAAAAAATCAGTAATATTGTTCCTATACTCATGATGCTCTCCTATTATCAGTAATAATTATTAAATTTTAATTAGCAGGTGCGGGCACAACCTCTGCAGGCATATTCACTTCAGGTGGTGGAATAATAATGGTGGTGTCACCGCCAGATTTGCCAGGTTTACCTTGAATACCTTCATCTCCACTCTTGCCCGTCGCACCTTGAATTCCCTCGTCACCCGATTTACCTGTAGCGCCTGTTTCGCCAGTTGCACCAGCTGGGCCTTCGATGGGCACAGGTACAATTACGGTATCAGGCGTTTTATCTACCGTTGTTTGATCGCATGCAGCCAAGACTAAGCCAGAAAATAATGCTAATAATGTCATTGAATTTTTCATTGCATTTCCTTTATGTAAAATTAAGTAGAAAGTTGGTGATTAAAGCGTGTTTAAATTGCCATGCTCACCCATGCCAATTGGTTTTGCCGCTACAATTGAAGCCGCCATTGCCAACATGCGTACCATCGTGCTATTGGGCGCGTCCCAATATTCAGCCGTATGCGGCACAAATTTTAGCAAAGCTAAATTACTAGAATCCACGCCATCTGGAAACCACGGCCTAGCAAACGGCGTCCAAAATCGCTCTATCAAAGCGCGATCAGTAATAATTTCGCCATGTCCAGAGATAGATACATAAGTACTTTCTGATTCGTTAGAAAAAGCTAAATTCATCACTTGTAAATGTTTAACTTTATTTGAATTTGGATTGGTTAAAAACCAAACTGCACCTTGCTCGCACATTTCTTGTGGTGACATTGGACGGCTCATCAGTAAGCCTTCTTCCACCTCAAATGTGGTTAGCATGGCAACAGACATTTCTTCAATCAGCTCACCTAACTTAATTAATGCTTCAGTTTTTTGCGGTTTAATATTCATTTTCTTATCCTTATTATTTAGCAAAATGATGATTCAAAAATATTGCCATATTAATCATGTAAAAACGCTAATAAATCGTTAGTTACCCTATGTTTATCAGTGACTAATAAACCATGTGGCGAATCTATATATTCAATTAATTTTGCATGTGCAATTGCATTCTCAGCTGCGCGGCCAGAGGCGTCGATTGGTACGGTTTTATCTTCAGTGCCATGAATAATCAATGTTGGCACTTTAAAGGCGGCTAAATCTGGGCGGAAATCTGTAGTAGAAAATGCCTGCGCACAGGCCAAGGTGGCTTTTAAATTGGCCAGCATCGAAACACTCCTTGACCACTCTAGTACCTCGTGACTGGTCTGGTGCGATATAAGACTGACACCGTAGAATGTTTTAAAAAAACCAGCAAAAAATGCTGCGCGGTCATCTTTCATCGCCATTGCCATATCATCAAACACACCCTGCTCTGTGCCGCTTGGGTTGTCTTCCGTTTTTAACATATACGGCACAATAGATGACACTAATACTGCTTTTGCAATTGATTTACCTGCGTAACGTGACATATAACGTGCGACTTCACCGCCACCCATCGAGAACCCAACTAAGCAAGCATCTACCGCACCTGTTTGCTCAATCACTGCTGCCAAATCGTCAGCCAGCGTATTGTAATCGTAACCATCCCAAGGATGGCTAGACCGACCAAAGCCGCGCCTGTCATATGAAATACAACGAAAACCAGCATCGGCTATTGCCATGGCTTGGTCATCCCAACTATCAGACGACAGCGGCCAGCCGTGCAGAAAGATGACTGGCTTACCTGAACCCCAGTCTTTATAAAAAAGTTTGGTATTGTCTTTTGTAGTGATGTAACTCATCTCTTTATCTCAATTATTTTCAAGTAAATTATTTACCACGATTATGATTTAGTGATTTTTTGTCGTCTGTGTGATAGCGAACATAGCGATAAACTGGCGATAAAAATAAGCTGAAAGTAAGCCAATAAATAAATTTTGATATTCATAACCATTGTGTTCGGTAGCGTACAAATTAAATACCGATTTTGTTTTAAGCTAAGCTGTTAAAAACTTTATTAAACATATTGGGTAACAGTCAAGAAACTAAAATGGTAGATAATTTTTGTAAATGTCCATCTTGTGGTGGTTACGCTACGCGTATTCGACGGCGCTATATTGACCGCATACTCAGCATGTTTAAGCCAGTGTATCGATATCAGTGTCAAAACTATCATTGCCAGTGGGTTGGCAATATGAATCAGCACCAATCGAAAATAGAGAAAATGGGCAGCTTTAATTAATTATGTTTAATTTATATGTTTAATTTATATGTTTAATTTAATGGTGCCTTGGTGGGAAGACCTACCCGCGCTACCTGTCAAGCTGATTAAAAAATGTTATTACATTCTTAATTATCACCCGCACCAAACCTAGTCTGTACGCCAGCGAGCATACCAATAATTAGTTTATTTTTATTTTGCATTTTAATTTAAGCAATCGTTCGTTACCGTACAGACCAGCATTCATCACAGCCATAACATGGTTATTGTCAATCGACAGCTTTATCTATTTTTAATAAAGGAATGATCATGAACAAAACGATTATCAGCGCATTGTTAACTGCGCTACTTATTGGCGCTATGCCAGCTTACTCTGCAACTACGCCAGAAAATACCGATGATGCCAGCGCACTAGGCACATCAGATACACCACAAATTAAACAGCAAGACAGACGCATCGACAAAAAAACTAGTAACAAAAGTATGAAAAAAAATAACCGTATGAGCAATAGCGACAAAGAAATGAAAATGATGGATATTGACAATGATGGCATGGTTTCACGCGATGAATACATGAATCACCACGAAGCCATGTACGGCAAAATGCCACAAAATGAAAATGGTGGCGTTAGCTATAGAAGCTCTATGAATAACAAGCCAATTGGTACCACGACTGGCGTAAGCAAAAACGGCAGCGTTGATGTGACTAAGGAAGGGCCGGTAAACGGCACCACTTACGGCACTAATTAATCGACAGCAACCTAATCGATAATAGCCTAATCGACAACAGCAGCTAATGTTAGCCTTGGCTAAACTTAACCATTGATATGAAGGAACTTACATGAATCAATTTATGAGCACAATTTTTATCGCATCGATAGCCTTTGCTACTTATTCGGCAATTGCTGAAGACAGAACCAATACTAAAGATGCAATGGATGGCTTAACGCAAGATCAAAAGCCTAGCAGCAAAATGATGGATACCAATGCGGACGGTATGGTTTCAAAAGATGAGTTTATGGCACACCATGAGATGAAATACAGCAAAATGAAGCAAACTAACGGCGGTGTTAGCATTAAAGATATGGACGCAGAAATGTATATTGGCACCACTAAAGGTAATAAAATACAGCCGAGTGATACCAAAAATACCCCGCCTGTCGCTAAATAACAAGCGTTAATTGGTCAGTTTTTTAGCTAAAAAGTGAGCATTTATGTTCACTTTTTTGCTTATTTAATGTGTGAATACTATTACACATAAAATCAATCATTAGGTTTTTATAAAAACACTTTACCTCAAATACAATCGATTGAACGATTAAAATCAAAAGCAATAAACACCAGCTTTTGAGCCAGGCTAAAATAAAAGTTAACCAGTTAACCCACTTGTAGGTGTGTGCTTACAACATATTCAGCACTTGCATGATTTTTAAACCCTTTATTCTGACGTAGCATATGTTTACAGCAAAACAAAATAAACGATTTGTCTTGTTTTTACATATTATTTAGGAGTAGACAATGAAAACATTTAATACGATTGCGTTAAGCTCTAAGTTAACGGCGACAGCCATTGCATTGGCTTTTAGCGGCGTGGCAGTAGCTGCTACGGAGACCAGCACAGAAAGTTACACGGGTAACAGAAGCGCAATCACAAACGACTGGCAAAGCTCGTTAGCGCTAGAGTTTGTCAAGCTCGATAAATCAGGCAATGGTTTGGTGATGCCACATGAAGCATCGCAAGGCAAAGCTTTTAATAAAAAAACTTTTGCATCTGCCGATAGCGACTCTGATGGCGCGATAGACCAAGCAGAGTATGTTAAATACAAAAACAATATGGGCGAAACTAACCAACCTGCTGCTAGCAACATGAATACAGCCCCAGATAACGGCATAGCTAACATGTCTTCTGATAATGTCAGCAACGCAAAGACATCTATTGATCAGCCAGAACCAACAATACAAACTGCAGAAGTGACTCAAGATAATGCACAGTCTACAAAACGCTCAGTTGGTGTTGTGATTGATGACAGTGTCATTACCACCAAAGCTAAAGCAGCCATTTTTAATACGCCAGATTTAAAAACACTCGATATCAGCGTACAAACTCGCCAAGGTGAAGTGGTTTTAACTGGTGTCGTTGCAGATGAGGCAGCCAAAATGAAAGCCGAAGAAGTGGTTCGTAGTGTCGGTGGCGTAAACTCTGTAACCAATAATTTAACCGTAAAAAGCTAATTATTAAAAACATTTAAACGTTATAAAATAGTTATAGCATAAAACAATACCCTGCAAGCCGCATACATATTGGCTTGCAGGGCATGTTTATTAATGATGTTTTTGATTAAGTCTAATTTAGTGTAATAGAAACGAGTTGCAATGCAAACCTTGCAATAGCTCGTCTGTCATGCCAGCCAACACCTTCTCACCAAACCTACTG
>JANNWI010000018.1:0-7882 GCA_031414715.1 Methylophilaceae bacterium
GCTTTTGGTATGGCTAAAGACATTGACAATACTGCTAACACAGCAATTAGCAGAGACTACATACTAGGTGCAGGCGATTTAGTAAAAATTAGTGTGTATGGCAGTCCAGATTTATTAACTGAGGCACGTTTAACAGCTGCTGGTAGCATTACATTCCCGTTAATTGGTGAAATTATTTTGGGTGGTACAAGCCCAGCGGTATCTGAAAAGAAAATTGCTGAACAATTGGAAAAAGGTGGTTTTGTAAAAAAAGCACAAGTTAATCTAGTTGTGTTGCAGTTTCAAAGTCAATTCGTTTCGGTATTGGGCGATGTATATAAACCGGGGAAATATCCGCTAGATAGACCCAGCACTTTATCTGACGTGTTGGCAATGGCAGGTGGGTCAACGCCAAACGGTTCTGACATGATTACACTAATTCGTAATAAAGATGGCAAAACAACGAAGCAAGAATTTGACCTGCGCGATTTGATAAGCAATGCCAACCCAGCTAGCAACCCTAAAGTTATGCATGACGATATTGTTTATGTAAATGGCCGTGAAGTTTCAGTGCTTGGGCAAGTAAACAGGCCAGGAAAGTATTCTGTGGCCAGTGGCGTACGCACTGTGCTGGATTTTTTATCGCAAGCAGGTGGTGTATCAGCAGGCGGTGCTGACAATATTATTGTTATGACTAAGCGTAACGGCAAATTAATAAAGCAAGAATTAGATGTTGACCAGTTATACCGCAAGGGCGACACCTCTTTTAATTTTGAATTGACAGATGGCGACTCCATTTATGTGCCGAGAACGCCAGTTTTTTATATTTATGGCGAAGTACAACGACCAGGCGCCTTCAGGTTAGAGCGAAACATGAACGTAGCACAAGCACTATCTACAGGTGGTGGCTTATCGCAACGTGGCACAGAGCGCGGGCTTAAAGTTAAACGCAATATTGAAGGTAAACTAAAAACACTGGATGTTAAATCAGGCGATATGTTGCAAGCAGATGATATTTTATATGTATCTGAAAGTCTGTTTTAGACTAACAATTAGCGATAAAAAAATATGACTTTTTCACAATTAATTGCTATTTTAATCGCCCGTAAGTGGATAGCCATTTGGGTGTTTTTTTTAACCGTATTAGTCGCCACAGCAGTCAGTTTTTTATTGCCAAAAACTTATACAGCTACTGCATCATTGGTGATTAATTCCAAAGGCGCAGACCCTGTTACTGGCTTCATGTTGCCAGCGACTTTAATGCCAGGTTACATGGCTACCCAAGTAGATATTATTCAAAGTCATCATGTTGCGCTAAAGGTGGTAGATAAGCTTGACATCACTAATAACTCAACGGCAAAAACACAGTTTCAAAAAGCCACTCAAGGTGAGGGTGATATCAAAGACTGGTTTGCAGATCAATTTTTGCAAAATTTGATCGTAAAGCCTTCTCGCGAAAGTAGCGTTATTGAGGTTGGTTATCAAGGGGCAGATCCAAAATTTGCGGCGGCACTAGCCAATGCATTCGCAGAGGCGTATATCAATACTAATTTACAACTAAAAACCGAGCCAGCTAAACAAGCGGCAATATGGTTCGATCAGCAAATTAAAGGCCTACGCATTAATGTTGAGCAGGCACAAGCTAAATTATCAGCTTATCAAAAAGAGCATGGTATTGCCTTTACGGGTGAACGGCTTGATACAGAAGCGGCACGGTTAAGTGAACTTTCTAGCCAATTAGTGATGGCGCAAGCCCAAACGTTTGATAGCACCTCTAGACAAAGCCAGCTTAAAAAAGGCTCAGCTGCAGATTCACCAGAAATTTTAGCTAATAGTCTAATTCAAGGTTTAAAATCACAGTTGGTGCAGTCAGAAGCTAGGCTGGGTGAGGTGTCGCAACGTCTAGGGGTTAATCATCCGCAATATCAAGCTGCACTTGCAGAAGTGAGTAATTTACGTAGTTTAATTAGTACTGAAATTGCAAAAACTAGCAGTAGTGTTGGCCAAACAGCACGTGTGTCGCAACAAAAAGAAGGTGAGATTAAGGCGTCGTTAGCCGCTCAAAAAGAACGTGTGCTTAAACTTAAGAGTGAACAAGATGCGATGGCTGTTTTAGTACGAGAAGTTGAAAGCGCACAGCGTATTTATGACAGCACTTTACTGCGTTTTGGTCAGACTAGCATGGAAAGCCAATCTGGCCAAACAGACGTATCTATTTTGAATCCAGCAGTTGCGCCTCTTAAGCACTCAAGTCCTAAAATATTGCTTAATATTATTTTATCAATTTTTCTAGGTGGTTTGCTGGGCGTTGGCTTCGCTATTGCGGCAGAAATGTTAGATAGGCGCGTGCGATCCGCAGTAGATTTATCCCAATTGCTTGGTTTACCAGTGTTGGGTGAGCTAGTGAATACTAACAATAAACCAAACAACTTTAAATTAAAATGGCGTAGTTTGTTTAAAAAAATAAGTTATAAAAAGCTACATACTAAAAAACCTTTTTCTGCGCAGTACTTTTAAAGTGCAATTTTTTGCAAAGTAACCCAATGGATTCATATCAAGATTCTAATCAATTAGCTGTTGATTATATGGCTGCAATAGTCAGTGATAGTCAATTGGAAACAACTGATTCTTCTCGTATTGGTGAGGCGCTGATTGCACATGCTAGTTTAACAAAAATAGATGTTGATAAAGTTTTGGCGTTACAAGCAGAAAAAAATCTACTTTTTGGTGAGGCAGCAAAACAACTTGGGCTTATTACCGAGGATGATTTACAAAAAGTTTTATCACAACAATTTAACTATTCTTACCTGCAAGAGGGCAACAATAAGCTTAGTCAATCACTTATTGCAGCACATAAACCTTTTAGTCCAGAGGTGGAAAGCTTACGCAGCTTAAGAAGTCAGTTAATTATGCGCTGGTTTGAGCAAGGAAATAAAACTTTAGCTATTACAAGTGCAAGTAATCAAGATTCTGCAAGTCTACTAGCAGCTAATTTAGCGATTGTCTTTTCGCAATTAAATAAAAAAACATTGTTAATTGATGCCAACTTAAGGCACGCCATACAACATAAACTATTTAATATTGACACAAAAGTCGGCTTAGCAAATATTTTAGCAAATAGACAAGGCCGCTACACGCTGGTAAAGCAACAATCATTACCAAATTTAGCCATTTTAACAGCGGGTACAAAGGTGCCTAATCCGCAGGAGCTACTAAGCCAATCTGGCTTTGTTGAACTGATATTAGATTTAGAAAAAGTATATGACGTCATCATCATCGACACTTCTCCACTAGAGTTTGGATCCGATGTTTTAAATGTTGTATCAAAAGTAAAAGCGGCCATTGTTGTGGCAAAAAAAGATACTACAGTTGCAACATATGTTCAGTACTTGAACCAGCAGATTGTAGCTACAGGTGCTAAAGTTATCGGTAGCGTATTTTTAGATAGTCATTTTTAAATTTATAGATTTAAAGCTGTGAACGCTATCAATCCAAGTTTGAAATCAGTGACTAAATCAATTAATTTTGTCAATTGGTTGCCTATTGTAATTGGTTTAATTGCACTATATTTTCCAACTTATCAAACAGCATTTCAGCAGCTATGGGTTCATCAAGATCAAGCACATGGGCCTATTGTATTAATTGTAGTGTTATTTTTATTTTGGCAAAAAAGACACTTTTTTAATCTTCAATCTACACAAAATGCCTCACCTATTATAGGCAGTATTACATTGGCATTTGGCTTGTTATGTTATGTCGCGGGTCGCTCGCAAGATATTTTTATTCTCGATTTAGGCTCGCAAATATTTGTTTTTGCTGGCATATTCCTGCTCATACGTGGTTTTCCGCTATTAAAAGCGCTGTGGTTTCCGTTGTTTTTTATCATTTTTATGCTGCCATTTCCGCTGGATTCCATTACGTTGCCTATGAAAATGGCAGTATCTTATGTTACAGAAAATATTTTATTTATGTTTGGTTACCCCATCGCACGTGAAGGGGTTATTTTGCAAATTGGGCAATACCAATTACTGGTGGCAGATGCTTGTGCTGGCATGCATACTTTAATTTCGTTAGAAGCGCTTGGCCTGCTTTATTTAAGCCTAGTAAAGCACGATTCACTTATTCGTAACATTACCCTTACCTTGTTGATTATCCCGATTTCATTTACGGCTAACGTTTTTCGCGTGATTACGCTTACCCTAATTACCTATTATTTTGGTGATGAAGTAGGGCAGGGTTTTATACATGGTTTTGCTGGCATATTTCTATTTTTCATTGCATTAATTTTTATTATGGCAGTTGATTCGATGTTGCAGTATTTCGTAACAACTAAGAAAAATCATGCGCATTAATCACGCTTTTATTAATCGTTACATCATTTTAATGCTGATTATGGTTTGCACATCGGCATTTGCATATAACGTTCGCCCAACGCACAAAATTGCCGATGAAGGTGAGAAAGTAGATTTAGAAAACTTAATCCCACAACAGTTTAACGAATGGCGTATTGTCAATATGGCAGCGCAAATTGTTAACCCTGAAACAGCTGCCGCGATAAGTAAAATATATGCACAAACCCTATCGCGTGTTTACGAAAATGCCAAAGGACAGCGAATTATGCTATCTATTGCTTATGGCAGAGATCAAAGTGATAGCGTGGGTGCACACTTGCCAGAAGGCTGTTATGGCGGGCAGGGTTTTGCCATTAATAGTATTGAAAAAACTCAACTTAGCACAGCATTTGGCAGCATACCAGTTATACGATTATTGGCCAGTAAATCAGACCGTATAGAGCCAATTACTTATTGGTTAACGACAGGTAAAAAAGTGGGTTACCCTGGTTGGGAAACCAAAAAAATTAAACTCAATTATGCATTAAAGGGCAGCATTCCAGATGGTTTGTTGATGCGTGTTTCGAGCCTTGCGCCATCAACAGCCTTAGAAGATATTGAAGCCACCTATGCTATACAGAAAATTTTTGCACAAGATTTACTGACTAGCGTATCACCGCTGCAACGCATGCACTTAATTGGTAAAAACTAAGGCTGTATGGTTTACGGGGCGCGTAGCAAAAAATTATAAAAAATGAACTCCCCATATTCTAAAGAAAATGTACGGCAAGGAATTTTGCATTACATGCTAGGGCGTGGCTTGGCAGGCCTTGGCGGGTTTGCCACGGTTATTTTGCTGGTGCGCTATATGGACGTGCAAAGTTATGCAGGCTTTACCGCACTAACTGGCGTAATTGTTTTAGCAGGTATTTTTGCTGGCCTAGGGTTGGAGCGTGCAATATCACGCTATGTGCCAGAGGCAATGTTGCATCGTAGTGTGAATGAATTAAGCCAATTTATATGGCGTATTACGTTTATTAAACTGTTTGCAGCATTATTTGCCAGTTTGTTGTTTTGGGTTTTGTGGCAACCTTTATTGCATATTTTTCCTGATGTAAAACTGGTTAACTTTCCAGTTGCTCTAATATGCTTTGTGATGGCAGAAACCTTATTTCAACATTTTTCTTCTGTTTTTCAAGCTATGATTAAGCAAAAAACACTGACCCGCATTTTAATTGTGCAATGGGCAGGTCGGCTAATAATGATTGCTTGGGTAGTAATGCAACATAGCCATATTGGTCTGGAAGAATCATTGTGGATTATGGCAATACCCGAGATGATTGGTGTAGTGGTGTTTGCAATCACGTTTATTTTTCATATAAACACACTCAAAAAATCTGAAAAAATAGCGGTTGAGTCAAACCTACTTGCATGGCCAGATTGGGCTGCAATTGGCAAAATGGCTAGCCATAACTATAGCTTTACCCTGCTAGCGGCTCCACCACAAGGCTATTTTATGAAAATGCTTGCAGCCGCTTTTTTGCCAACACAAATGGTAGCAGCTTATGGATTTTTTATTAATATCGCTGAAAAAGCTCGCCAATATATTCCATTGCATCTGTTATATAACCTGATAGAGCCAGTGATGATTGGCAACTATTTACAAAATAATGATTTTAAAACGCTTAATCATCGTTGCCAGCTTTTGTATAAATCTAACTTACTAATTTTGATTCCGCTATTGGCCTGGATAACGGCAGCAGGGCCAATTATTATTGCTAGCCTTACAGGCGGTAAATTCCAAGAATACAATTGGCTATTAATGTTAGTCATGTTGCAACTAACCGTGGGTAGCCATGTTGTATTACTGCAGCTTATTTTAAACTCAGTTGGTATGAGTAAAATATTAGTATCTGCTGGTTTATATGCACTTTTGGGCATGGCATTATTTTTAGCGATTTGTATGCTAATTAATCTACATATTTTGGTGGTTGCGCCACTTGTATTTTCACTTATATGTAACTTTTATATCATCAATAAACTGCAAAAAAGTGGCTATGCATATGCACTATCTTTGCGGTTATATGTAGGTGCTTGTACAGCAGGCGTGCTCGCATCACTTGTTACTTTTGTAATTATTCAACAGCCATTACTTAACTCACATCATCCACTAGTAATGAGCATAGTAAGCGGTATGTTAATTGCCATTATCTACGCAATAGGGTTGTATTTTTTTAAGGCTATTCACACGGATGAATTGCACTTGTTAAAGTCTATCTTACAAAAAAAATCCAACTTATCAAATATTAATTCTTTCAGTAGTAACTCATCAAATACCCATTTATCTACTGAAAAATTTTCTGATAGCAATGTTGCTGATAGCAATGTTGCTGATAACAATGTTGCAGATGAAAATTTGGTCAGATATTTGCAAAATAAGGCCCGCATAATCATAGATTCAATTATTCCAAATGATGCACATATTATTTTATTGGATTACCCAAACAATACCAATGTGGGTGACAGTTTAATTTGGCTGGGTGAAATTGCTTACTTAAAAAGCAGGAACTTGATGCCAAGTTATGTGTGTGATATGAGAAATTATAGTAAGGCAAACATTAAAAAAATACTCAATAAAAACACCATCATATTAATGCATGGTGGTGGTAATTTTGGCACTATTTGGCCAGAAATACATAACTTTAGGCTGCGTGTTTTGCAAGATTTTGTTGGAATACCTATTATTCAGCTGCCACAAACCATTTATTTTGATGATGCTGAGAAGACAGTTGAAATGGCTGCTGTAATTAAAAAGCATGGTAATTATCATTTGTTGACACGCTGCCAAAATAGCTATGAATTTGCACAGAAATACTTAAATGCACAAAACTATTTGTGCCCAGATATGGCATTTTTTATTGGTGCAATCGAGCCTCACCAACAGCCAGTGGTAGACCACTTTATCTTATCTAGAACAGACAAAGAAAAATCGGCAATAACCATAGCAACGGCTGTTGGTGATAAGCATTTAGGCAATACAGAGCTAGCAGATTGGTTAGAACCACACTGGCAAGAGCGTATTTTACATAGATTAGAAATACACACAGCAGAGTTACGCGCGAAGTTTGACCCATATAATAAACTGCTATTGATTGTGTGGAACCAGTTATCAAAAGCCAGATTGCAGCGGGGGGTTATGCTACTCAGTCGCGGTCATGTGGTTATCAGTGACAGATTACATGTGCACATATTATGCATATTAATTAACAAGCCCCACCTTTTAATTGATAACGTGTACGGCAAAATAAGTAATTTTTACCATACTTGGACTTTTACACATCCATCAGTCATTTATGTTAAAGATATTAACTTGCTCAGAAAATCAGTTGCTGAGTTAAGCGCTTTTTTAACGTTAAAAAAAGCAAATATTGACGCACTTAAAAACGCCTTTACGCATGAATAGTAATAAAAAATCTTGCATAGTGGTGACATGCTTTGACGAAAACCAACCAGGATTTTTAGATTTTTCTTATCGAATTAGGGCATTAGCGGCGCGCTATCAACTGACTGTG
>JANNWI010000019.1:0-10645 GCA_031414715.1 Methylophilaceae bacterium
GGCAGATAAGCGCACCGATACGATAGTTACCACAAAATCTTGCCAACGATTCGCTTTTAAAGCAGCGTAAATACCCAGCAGAATACCGATTACCAACCCAACAATCAGAGATAAAATTGCTAATTTAAGCGTGGCAGGATAACGCGTTTTAATTAGCTCAATAATGGGCGTTTTAGTGTGAATGGATTGACCTAAATCGCCCTGCGCAAGCTGACTTAAATAATGGCCAAATTGTATGATTAATGGCTGATTTAGGCCAAGTTCTGTGCGCAATTTTTCGCGGTCTGCGCTGCTGGCTGATTCACCCAACATCACTTCTACTGGGTCGCCAGGCACGGCGTGAATCAGTAAAAAAGTGAGTAAAAGTACGCCAAAAATGACGGTGACAAGATTTAAAAACCGCCTAATTAAATCCAAAAAAACTCCCAACATTCGTCATTGCGAGGAACAGCGTGACGAAGCAATCCATATCTTTGTAACTACAGATTGCCACGGCACTTTGCGCCTCGCAATGACAGTTAAGAAGTTTGCTAAGCGGCATGCTAAAATCATTATGTAGAAATCATGACTGGTGTACCAACTTCAACCAAATCAAACAGCGCAATCACATCCGCATTACGCATACGCACGCAGCCGTGCGAGCCAATTTTACTCATGTCAGTAGAATCGGGCGTGCCATGAATGTAGATGTATCGCTGCATGGTATCCACATTACCCAGCCGATTTTTACCAATTTCTTTACCAGAAAGCCACAAAATACGCGTTAGAATCCAATCGCGATTGGGAAATTGCGCCATCAACTCTGGCGTGCAAATTTCACCCGTTGGCCTGCGCCCTATAAACACCGCATTTGGCGTACAGCCCGCACCAATCTTGGCGCGGATAATATGATTCCCTAATGGCGTACAACCACTATCTTTTTCACAACCTACACCATTGGCTGCCGTAGAAACGCTATATTTAGCTTTTACACCGCCGAAATTATCGAATAGCGTTAGGGTTTGATTAGAAATGAGGATTTCGATGCGCAAGTTAAATTGCCTCTAATAAACGTCGCCCGTGTACAACCGTTAAAATTTCAATTTGATTGGCTTTAACTGCGTAGATTAATCGATAGCTATAAACAAGCCGCTCACGAACACTGGGCTGGTTAAGCTCGGCAACAACACGTCCAAGCTGTGGGTACTGACTAATCAGCTGTGCGGATGACAATAATTTTTCAACGACTGCCTTTGCATAATAGGGAGAGTCTTTATGTATATAGGCGGCAATCGCATCCACATCATCTAGCGCGGTTTGCGACCAAACAACGTTTAAAGCCATTTTTTTAGCTTGGCTTCTACTTCGGCTTGCGTGTGGGTACTGCCAGCTGCTATATCTGCTTGGCCGTGTTTAACTTTCTCCAACACGTAAAGGTGATACTGAATATCCTCTAAAGTGCTATCGTCAGGTAGCTGTGCAAGCAGTTGTGTTGCTTCTAATTTTTCACTTAAGTTTGTATGCATGTTAATCACCTCTATTCAACCATTTTAATTATACGCAAAGTTTATAATTTTCATGCGCATAGTTAAAACTCAACAGGTGCAAATTTTTGATACAAGTTTGAAAGTTGTTTTAAGGGAATACGAAACTGGCTTCGCGCTTTCACCGTAGATTTAGCTGAACTAGCATCCATTACCTTCGAGCCAGGGTCAAAAATTATCAACCCTGAATTCAGTGAGGTTAGGTAGCGGTTGAAATCTGTAACCTCACCAAGTAATGCAGGACTGAAATAACGATATGCTGGCTCTTTGACTTTTTCGCTTTCGTAGGGAATATGAGCCGTTTGCGCATGCTTTTTGTTCCAGCTAATCATTAAATCTGCAAATGACCAAGCTGCCGCACATTCTCTAGTGTCTGTAAGCAGCTCCACAGCGCCATCTACATCTTTAATCATACCTTGCATTGAATTAAAACCGCGCACGTTAAACATTTTTATTGGGAATGAAACCAAGAGCTCAATTTTCAACAATTAGAATTTCTTGCTCGCAATATTCACAATTATTAATAAATACGCGCTCACCTTTAATCATTACTATTTCCACCAAATCAAGTCTTGCCTGACATTTTGGGCAGCAATCAGGCTGTTCAGACATAATATAGTAAATTGGATTGGTGCTACTTTCCCTAATTTTTAGAATATTCATTCTTTATTATCCATAAAAAGCTCGTTTCTGTGCCATGTAATAAAAGCAACATCTGGACTAAACTTTTGTGGCATTTCAATAGATTTTCCATCTAATGGCAAGATAACATCGCGAATAAAAGCATCGTTACTGCGCTTGAGAATATTAGAGACAATTATCTTAAAATCACTTGTGAGGGAAATAAATCCTTTATCAAAAGCTCTATCATGTATCGCAGTTAAGCATAAGCCGTTGCTAGGGTTCAAACGATTCGCTTTATCTTTGCTCCAAGGCACGATGTGGCTAGCAATTAATAGTTTAGCCTCAGATAAGCCTGACATACAACAGCGCCCACGATAGCTACTTAATACAGCACGGCGAAAAAAATGTTGTTTGATTCGCTGTGTTGTAATCACTTGTCTTGTTTCGCCAGTAAAATCTCCTGGAATTAGCTCTTCATTTTCAGCCTCAAAATTTTCAAATGTATTTTTATCGAGCTGCTGCCGAAGCAACTCACTTTCGACCGCTAACCTTTCCCAATCAGATTGAAATTCAGCCCATACTTCACGGTCGAGAGCTGAAGCGTTACCTAAACCCACTCGCCCAGTACTTGTAATTGCTGGGTCAAGGCTTGAAATATTAAGCATTTTCATTGCAACAGCATCCGAGGTGCGGCCAATCACTTTGGCCAATTCGATTATTTCTTTATTTCTGCCATCAATTCGTCCAAATGGTATTTGGCAGTAAAGATGAAAAGCCAACTTAACTTGTTCTTTAGTCCATAATGTCGTCGCCATTATTTAAACTTTCATTATTTAGTATTTTTATAAATACAATTTAATTACTAGAATTGGTTAATTAAGAGCTAACTCATAATTTTATTACCAGTTTTTAGGCGGTTTACGTGAAGTATGAAACACGCGCAAAATTTCCACCTGATTATTTTTAATGCGGTATGGAACTAGGTAATGGCTATTGCTAATAACTAGCTCGCGCGTGCCAACCACTCTGCCTGGCCGCCCTATTGATGGTTGTGCGGTTAATTGATTGACTTGCTCAACAATTAAATCTACCACTTGGCTAGCCGCTTGCGGATTTTCTTGCGAGATATATTCGGCAATTTCATCTAAATTAATCAGCGCATTTTTTAGCCATACAATTTGCATAGGTTTAAATTATAAAGTGCTTATTTAGTACGCCATTTGTTCACCACTGCACTAACTTCTGCCTCACTTGCAAAGTCGCCTGCATCGGCTTCTTTTATGGCTTGGTGAATTTCGGCAACTTGCCAATCATTACTCTCAACATAAGCTTTAATCGCTTCTGCGGCTAAGAAAGAGCGGCTTCTGTGCGTGGACTCTGCCAATTTTTCTAGCTTATTTTTGACTTCATCATCTAATCTTAAAGTAACAGTTCCACTCATCACGCACTCCTAAAAAACACAATGTGTACAATATAACACAAATTATTTTGCAAATTATTATGTTAGTTTACCAATCTTGCAAACGATGCCGATCTTTCAATCATTGCTAAGTCGTCCCAATTGCCATCTGGCTTGGGCGCGTAATTGTTGATATTTTTTTGCATAGCGGCAAATTGGCCTTCGTACCACAGCGGAATATAAGGCAGTTGTGCATGGATGCGCGCGGTGGCAGCAGGCCAGTCTTCGTTCGCCAGCAATTTATCTAAATCTGCGTCTTGATAGCGCCCACGATTAAAACCATTGGGTGGAAAATAGCCGCTGCCAAAGGCTTTGGCGTAAATTTCTGGCGTTTTAATGCCCACCCAAGTTAAGCCATATAATTGAAAGTTGCCAGCTTTCACATCGGCAAAAAAAGTGCCCCAATCTAGGCTTTTAATCTCTAAAACAATGCCTGCAGGCCGCATTTGCGCTTGCATAATGGTGGCAAAGCGCACACGCTGCGCATCGGTGCTGGTTTTATACACCAATTTTAAGGGCAACTTTACGCCCGCTTCTATCAGCAAACGCTTCGCCAATGCTGGATTATAGGCGTATGGCGTTAACGTTATATGTTGATTGGTGTAGTGTTCTGGCGGCAAAATTGCGCCCGCAATTCGGCTATTACTCACCATGACTTTGTCGATAATGGCTTGGCGGTTAATGGCATGCGCAATCGCCAGCCTTACTTTTTGTTGTTTTAAAACAGGGTCTTGCATATTTAAACCAAGATACGAAAAATTGGCGCCCACACTGGTTTTTAAACTAATTTCAGGCTTGTTTTGCAAGTGATTAACTAGCTCTGGCGGCAAGTCACCTTGCATTAAATCGGCCTCGCCACGTAATAATTTGAGCACTCGCACGGTTGGGTCTTTTACTTCTTGCAGGCTAATCGTTTGGCCATCACTGATGCGTTGCAATATGAGTTTATTTTGCCAGCTAACAAACTTTAATGCGCCAGAACCCACAGGATTGTGCGAAAAATCGTGACCGCTTTCGATTAAACTTTTTGGCAAAATGCCAATAATCAGCTTGCTGATAAAATGCTTATCTGCTTGTTTTAATGTAAATAAAATCGTGTTTTCATTTTCAACCGTTATGCTTTCAATATTGGCAAACTCGGCCGCGTGCGGTGACTCTTTAAGTTTGATAATGGAATCATAAGTCGCTTTCACGTCAGCTGCAGTCAGTACTTCGCCATTGTGAAAAGTTGGCGTTTTTTGCAAAATAAATCGATATTCTGTATCAGAAACAGCATCGCCAGAGGCCAGCATCCATGCGGGCTGCAGGGCAGCATCAAAATCGATTAATGGCTGATAAATTAAACGATTTACGCGTTCCGATGCGGCATCAGTGGCGTAGCGTGGATCGAGATTAAGTGGCGCTTGCGCGATGGCAAAGTTGATTTCGCTGTGGGTTGCAGGTTTGCCGCACGCCGCCAGCAACACGCAAAATAATATGCATAAAACTTTATTCAACATGCACACAATTTTACAGGATTGCGATACAGGCTTGATAAGTTTATGATGCTTGTAAATGGGATAGTTTTAAATTGGCTAGTCTAAATTTAACCGTTGGGAGATTGCAATGACAGGTGTGATTCAACTTTTAGGGCGTGTCATGTTAGCGCTGATTTTTATTTTGGCTGGTGCAGGCAAAATCATGGATCCTGCAGGAACGGCTGGCTATATGCAATCGATGGGTGTACCAGGTATTTTATTGTGGCCGACCATTGCATTAGAAATTGTGGGCGGCATTGCGTTGGCTATTGGCTACAGAACGAGCTGGGCAGCGTATGCGCTAGCGGGTTTTTCCATACTGGCGGCCGTAATATTTCACCGTAATTTTGCCGACCAAATGCAGATGATTATGTTTTTAAAAAATATTGCCATTGCAGGTGGCTTGCTATTGCTGGCAGTAAGCGGCAGAACGGCACTTAGTGTGGATAATCGCAGAAACCAACATGATTTTTTTGGCACGAGGCAGCAAAAACGCTAAACAAGAAAAACGTTAAGCTAGTTTTTTGTAAAATAAGCAATCGATTCAATGTGTGCGGTATGCGGGAACATATTGATAACGCCCGCTGATATTAACGTGTAGCCTTTTTCATTGACTAAAATGCCTGCATCGCGTGCCAAGGTGGCGGGGTTGCATGATACATAAACAATAACCTTTGGCGAAGTCTCTGGCGTAATGGCTTTAATTAATTCATGCGCACCATCGCGCGGCGGGTCAATTAACCATTTATCAAATTTTCCATGTTTTAAATTTAGGTCGGCTAACGATTCTGGCGTCATTTTAAATAAATCGGCCACATCAAATTTCACGTTGCTAATTTTATTAAGCGCAGCGCTTTCGTTAGCGCGTTCCACTAAATTTTCCAAACCTTCTAAACCCAATACTTGCGCGCCACTGCGCGCGATTGGCAGCGTAAAATTGCCAATACCGCAAAAAAAGTCAGCAATATTTTCACCGACTTCGGGCGCTAATAATTGCATGGCACGGCTAACCATTTCGCGATTAATTTGCGGGTTTACTTGGGTAAATTCATTTGGTTTAAACGGGTAACTTAAATCAAACTCAGGCAGGCTATAAGCCAACACCGGTGCGGGCTGCAGGGCATTGTTTATATAAAATGGTTTTATGGTATCTGGGCCTTTGGTTTGCGTCCAAACTTGTATTTGATGCAAGTCGGCAAAAGCTTTAAATAACGCTTCATCATTGGCGGTGAGCACATCCATAATGCGGAAAATCAATACAATTACATTGCCTTCATGCCCATTTTTTTGGTCGGCCTCGCCGACAGCCAACTCAATTTGCGGCAATTTATCGCGAATAGAAAGCTGTAAAATCATGTCTTGTAGCGGTGCAATGAGTGCCGACACTTCTGGCACCAGCACTTCGCAGCTATTCATATCGGCCACATAACGCGTGCCTTTTTCATTAAAGCCCACCAGCACACGTTCTTTTTTTTGCACATATTTCACGCTTAAACGCGCCTTGTGGCGATAACCCCAAGTAGGGCCATAGAGCGGCGGCAACATGTTATCGGCTTTCACTTTGCCGATATGCCATAAATCCGCCTTTAGCATTTGCTGCTTAGCCGCCACTTGCGCAGTTGCATCCATATGTTGCAGTTTACAACCACCGCACAAGCCATCATGTGGGCATTTAGGCGTTACGCGTTCGCTTGACGTTTGCAACACTTCAATGGTTTTTGCCACCTCGTAACTGGGTTTTATGCGTTGCGATTGATACTTAACAATCTCGTTCGGCAGTGCACCATCTATAAAAATAGTTTTACCATCCACGTGCGCAACACCACGCCCTTCTTGGTCTAGCGACTCGATGGTGGCTTGTAAGATTGGATTGTCGGCTGGGTTTTGGTAGCTTCTATTGCGATTTCTTCTCATGCGCGCATTTTAACGCATAAGGCCTTAATATATAAGGCGCTAATAGAGTAAATGTCGCAACTCTGCTAAACTGCTCGAAAATAGGTATAAGTATCTAAATAAATTAGGGAAAGTAACAATTAAATGAATAAGCTAACTTATAAATTAGTCATTTTATTAGGTTTAATTTTCACCAACAGCTTTGTATTGCCTAACTTGGCTTCAGCTGACCCACTTCAGATTCGCAACTCGGCGCATGGCTACAAATATGTCACGGCTGGCATTGGCGAAGAAGAAGCTACGCAAATGAAGCGAATCGCCAAAAACTACACGCTCAATTTATTATTTTCTGAAGGTGTTGTGGGGCGCTGGGCAACCGATGTAAATGTCAACATTTACGACGAAGCGAGCAATTTAATTTTTCGAATTGTGGCCGCCAAACCTGTGCTTTACGTTAACTTACCAGCAGGCACTTACACTATTTTAGCCAACAATAATGGCAATAAATTACGCCATAAAGTAATGCTAGAGGCCAACACCAATCAAAAAGTGGTGCTTAATTGGAAAGAGTTTGTGGATGAAGATGTGCCACTAGATGGCGAGGGGAATTAAAACCCATCGATGTTGAATTGTAGGAGCGATTTTTAAATCGCGAAATGTTATATATTTAACGCTATTCACGCAATAAATTGCGCTCCTACATTTTCCATGCAGCCAAAAATTCTACCCAATGTGCAGCTGGGTATGTGCTTAAGGTTTCGCGCACCAGTTTAATCTCAGCCTCGTAAGCGGCTGGTGTTAAATGGCCGCGCATCAATTGAAAACGTAAATACACCAAATGTGTATTGGCAACATCGGTTTCACAATAATTGCGAATTTCCTCAATTTTTCCTGCTTTATACGCGTCCCACACTTTGCTGCCATCCATCCCCAATTTACCTGGGAAGCCACATAACTTAGCCAAATCATCCAATGGCGCATTCGCACGCGCGTTATACAGTGCTAGTAAATCCATTAAATCTAAATGCCGTGTATGGTAACGGCTAATGTAATTGTTCCACTTAAAATCTTTATCATCTTCGCCCATGTCCCAATATCTAGGCGCTTGTACACCATTGACCATGGCGCGGTAATGCAACACGGGCAAATCAAAACCGCTACCATTCCACGAAATTATTTGCGGTGTATATTTCTCTATGCCGTCAAAAAAGCGCTGAATAATCTCAGCTTCCGTTGAGCTTGCATCGCCTAATGTCCATACTTTAAAGTTGCTGCCTTCACGCAGCGCACACGAGATTGCACAGACTTTATGTTGATGTAACGGCAAAAAATCGCTGCCATTGTGTTGGCGTCGCTGATGCAATGCGATGTTGGCAATGTCTTCATCTGATGTATTATCAAATGCGCCAGAAGGCGCATCCAGCAAGGCGCGCAGGCCAGTGGTATCAGGGAAAGTTTCAATATCGAATACAAGTGTTGGAGTCACAATGGTTTACTTTACTTTTTAACCCAACCGCCTGCACCTTGATAAAACCAACCACTTTGTGCTTTATCTATCCAGCGGCCTGCAAAGGTATTTTGAATATCGTTTTGCCACTCTGGGTGGCCGTTACCTGCAGCGATTTCTTTATACAGTTTTGCACGGTCGGTATTTTCAGCAGAAACCAAGTTGTTAATGCCGCCGCGATCTTTTAACGGCACAGCGGTGGCATCTTTGACTGCAATAAAAGCATCGCCTGTTAAGCCCACTGCGCCACTATTATAATGTGGCAAAAGCTGTGTATGCCGCGCTGTCATAGTGCTTTTAATGGCAATAATGGCTGGCGTGTTAACATCTAGATTAGGCTCTGCTGCACCAATCAATTGTGTAGCAAATAAGCTAAGAATCAGCACAAAACTTAATAATAGTTTTTTCATCATCTTCCCCTTATTTAGCTACTGCAGGTGTTGAGTCTGCAGGTTTAGCATCTGGTGCTGTTGTTTCTGCAGGTTTAGTCTCACCGTCTTTTAGCTGCCACACTTCTTCAATAATTTTATCAGCCGCTTTTTCTGCCGCAGCTGCAGGAAAGTAAATGTTAATGGTGACGCAGGCGCTTAAAATCAACGCCAAGCCAGCTGCTAGCAATAAACCCATGTTTTTATTCATATTTAAATCCTTATCTTTAATAACATTTATTACAAAACTGTCATGCTGAACTTGATTCAGCATCTTAATAATAATCAATTTCAAATCAACTAGATTGCGGGTCAAGCCCGCAATGACAACAATCTTACTTCACTATCATTTTGCTATTGCCATCGGTAATGCGTTTCATACGCGCAATTAAATCCGATAAGCTCACATATTCGGTAAATCCGTTGACATTCACTGAAGGTGCACCTTTACCCTTAACGATGATGTACCCCGTTGGCGTTGACTCAACTCCACCCATTTTGCATATATCTTGCCGCAATTGACAGCTTAATCCAATTTTTTGGTAATTAAATTCTTTAAAAAATCGCAAAAAGGTGCGCTGTAAAGCAGCAGCGGTGCCCTCGCCACCCAATGCAGTAATATTTTCTACCGCGCGTTGTGATATTTTTTTAAGATGTTTGCCATCAGCTGTTTGAATAATGGCATCCATGTGCACAGGCTTCCAGTTTTCTAGCCGTAAATCTTTTACATCGCCTTCTAGCTTGCCCTCAATCGCGCCAAAGTTAAAGGTGCGGGTTAAATCGCCCAAATCAATATTGCGCATTTGCAAGTTAGCATAAAGTTTTGGTGTGGCGCCAAGCGGGTCATCAATGCGCAGGCCATCCATCGTTACGTTGCCATTAAACATATTAAACTGCATTTTGCCATCCATATTCAGCTGTTTGGCAGCATAGGTAATTAGCGGTACTTGGCCGTCTATCTTGCCTTGCATCTCAGGCCAGCCTAGGGTTTTGCTAAAAGTGTTCATGCTAATGGGGTCAAGTGCCATTTTGACATGCCAAACCCATTGCTGGCTAAGATAGGCGGCAGACACATCTTCAAACCTTAGTGCGCCATCTAACACGGGCAACACTAAGCTAGGCGTAGTTAGCGAATAGCGATTAAGATCTGCCTGCAAGCGCGTGTTGCCCAGCGGAATATTCAGCACATGACCTTTTGAATAAGCTAGCGTGACAGTTTTTGGCACGTCGTAATCCCAAGGAATATGCGCATTAATATCGCTTAGTGCAAATTTACCGCTTAAATCTTCGATATTGGCATCTTTCAAATTTAACTCAAAGTTCATCGGCTGCAAGCCTTTTACTTCTAGCTGCCAATCGGCCTTGCCGCTGACTTTTAAATTGCCAAACGCTGACCTTTCTACCAAAGGTTTTAGCACCAACGCATAGAGCCCTGCAAAATCTACATCTTTGGCGTTTACTTTTACATCACTCGCCTCTAGCGTTTTAGTGTTTAGCTCGGCACTGGCAGACATATTACCTACGCCATTAACCATTAGGTTTGCTTGGTCAATCTTTAGCAAGGGCTCATTGTAGGTACCGCTGATATTGAACTCGTTGCCTGCTTTACCAAAATAAAAGGGCTGCCAAAATAACTCGCCCTCGGTCCAAGCAAATAGGCCTTTCCAGTGCCATGTTTCTGTTGGCACAACGCC
>JANNWI010000020.1:0-5361 GCA_031414715.1 Methylophilaceae bacterium
CATTGCCACCGCATTTAGACGCTAATTTGCTAGATGATATGCCCGAAACGCCAGGTGTTTACTTATTTTTCGGCGATAACGATTTACCGCTATACATTGGTAAAAGCGTTAATATCCGTGCCCGCGTGTTAAGCCACTTTAGTAGCGACCATGCTAGCACTAAAGAAATGCGTATTTCGCAAGAGATTAAGCATATTGAATGGGTCACAACAGCAGGCGATTTTAGCGCACTCATGCTGGAATCGCGCTTGGTTAAACAGCGCCAGCCCATTTATAATCGGCAGTTACGCAATGAAAGGCAGCTGTGCAGCTGGCAGTTAAGCAATGATCCGCAAGCCAAAAACTTGCTGGCCTTGGTGCGCGAAAATGACATTAATCCTGCCGAGTTGGGGGTTTTATATGGCACTTTTAAAAGTAAACACCAAGCAGTAGAAACTTTACGTAATATTGCACAAGCGCACATGCTTTGCCCGCTCTTAATTGGCTTAGAAACTTGGGCAAAAGGTGCTTGTTTTAGTAGCCAAATTAGCCGCTGTAAAGGCGCTTGCTGCGGAAAAGAAACGCCTGAAACCCATTATATGCGTTTGCAAATGGCTTTGAACGCACATAAACTAAAAACTTGGCCATTTGCAGGCAAAATTGCCATTAAGGAACGCAATAGTGAAAACGATAAAACACAAATACATGTTTTTCACCATTGGACGTATTTTGGCACGGCCGAAAATGATCAAGAACTTGAAGAGATTAGCCTAGCCCCTGTTAAGCTGCAATTTGATTTAGACACTTACAAGCTGTTGATTAAAGCCTTAAATGGGGCTAAAACACAGATTATTCAGTTGTAAATTTTAATAAATAATGTTTTTTATTCATTCTATTCACTTAAAAGCCGTACAAAAATATTTTTGTATTTGGTTAATAAACAGTAAGTGATTATCTTGAGTGACTCTTCATGCATTTAGAAAGCAGTACCACCCACGGTTAAACCGTCGATTTTGAGTGTAGGTTGACCAACGCCCACGGGTACACTTTGACCTTCTTTTCCGCAAGTACCAACGCCTGAGTCAAGTTGCATATCGTTGCCTATCATCGAAACGCGCGTTAACACATCTGGCCCGTTGCCAATCAGCGTTGCGCCTTTCACTGGGTAGGTGATTTTGCCATCTTCAATCATGTAAGCTTCGGCAGCACTAAACACAAATTTGCCACTAGTAATATCGACTTGACCACCACCAAAATTAGCAGCGTAAAGCCCTTTTTTAACGCTTTTAATAATCTCAGCCGGGTCTTTATCGCCATTGTGCATGTAAGTGTTGGTCATGCGCGGCATGGGAATGTGCGCGTAGCTCTCACGGCGGGCATTGCCTGTCAGTGGCATATTCATCAAACGTGCATTTAAGCTATATTGAATATAGCCACGCAAAATACCGTCCTCAATTAGCACAGTTTTATTGGTTTGGTTGCCTTCGTCATCCATTGTTAATGAGCCGCGACGGTCAGCAATCGTGCCGTCATCGACAATAGTAATGCCTTTTGCCGCCACTTGCTTGCCCATCATATTGGCAAATGCGCTGCTGCCTTTACGGTTAAAATCGCCTTCTAGGCCATGCCCAATCGCTTCGTGCAACAAAATACCAGGCCAGCCAGCACCCAGCACCACAGTCATACTGCCAGCGGGGGCAGGGCGCGCATCTAAATTCACTAAAGCTTGGTGCACTGCTTTTTGTGCATATTCTTGCAAGATTTCATCGGTAAAATAGCTGTAATCAAAACGCCCACCACCACCACTAGAACCTTGTTCACGACGTCCATTTTGTTCCGCATGCACTTGCACTGAGATGCGCACCAACGGCCGCACATCGGCCGCCATCACGCCATCGCTACGCGCAACCATTACCACTTCGTACTCACCTGCAATGCTGGCCATCACTTGCGTGACGCGCGGATCAACCGCTTTGGCAAATTGTTCTAAGCGTTCCAGTAATTTTACTTTTGCATCGGCAGACAAGCTGGCGATTGGGTCTTGTGGCAAATAAAGTTGGATATTTTGTTTGGTAATAATACTTTGTATATTATTAAGAGCCCCAGTTTGTTCTAAGCCTAAAGCGGCAATCGATTTTGTGGCATTTGCCGCCGTTTGTAGTGCAGGCAAGTTGATGTCGTCAGAATAGGCAAAAGCAGTTTTTTCACCAGAAACTGCGCGCACGCCAACACCTTGGTCTATGCTGAAATTGCCAGATTTAACTTGCCCTTCTTCTAGACCCCAAGATTCTGAACGCGAGTATTGAAAATACAAATCAGCATAATCAACTTGATGCGACATGATATTTGCAAGAGTGCTCTGCAAGGCGCTTGTAGTAAGGCTTGCAGGGGCAAGCAAAACCTCTAGGGCGGTTTCAAAGTGGTCGGCTTTTGTTAAATTTTGCGGTTCTATTTTCATACATCTACTATACCAGCGCAGATTAACATTGCGCTAAGTAAATTCTTGAATTGAATGACTTAATTGGGTTAATAGCTCAACTAAATCAGTATGGCAATTAAATACTTACTTGCGCTATTTAATCGTGCGGTGCTTAAGCGCAGGTAAGCTTTGCCGCAGGCTTTTTTGGTAATCACGATTAATATTAGCCAACACAATGCCAGATCCGCGTGGCAACCTATCTAAAACCACTCCCCACGGATCAACAATCATGCTGTTGCCGTGTGTTTCGCGGCCAGATAAATGATAACCACCTTGCGCGGGTGCTATCACATAGCATAAGTTCTCGATGGCGCGGGCGCGAATGAGCGGCTCCCAATGCGCTTTACCAGTAGTTTCGGTAAATGCAGATGGAATCACAATCATATCGACTTGCCCCATGGCACGATATAGCTCAGGAAAGCGCAAATCGTAACAAACAGAAAGGCCAATTTTTCCATAAGGCGTATCGACTACAACAACTTCGTTGCCTGATTCAATCGTATTTTCTTCGTGATAATGTTCGGTACCCAAATCCAGCCCAAATAAATGAATTTTGTCGTAGCGTGCAACTTGCACACCTTTGTCGTTGTACACCAAGCAGCTATTGCGCACTTTGTTAGGAAAGTTGCTAGTTATCGGAACGGTTCCACCAATTAGCCAAATCTTATGTTCTTTGGCCATTTTGGATAAAAAACGCTGAATAGGACCATCCCCTAGTTTTTCTCGCACATGTACTTTATCAATGTCTTTTGCGCCCATGATACAAAAGTATTCTGGCAGAACTACAATTTTTGCGCCTTGCTCAGCAGCAAGTGTAATGAGGCGCTCTGCCTCAGTAAGGTTTGATGCCACTTGCGGGCTAGAGGCCATTTGAATGCCTGCAACTTTAACAGTACCAGCTGCAGCTTGGCTTAGTTTTGCTATTTTAGTACGTGCGGTAATTGGCATAATTGCTTTCTTATTTTTTGACTTATTATTACTTAAATTAGGGCTTTATTAGTGAGTTGTTATTTGGTTTGTTTGACTCGTTTTTCTTAGATTCTATCTCTTTCGGGTTATCCCATGTGCCAGTAATCACATACTCGCTAGAGGCAATTTTGTTAAATGGGTCTTTTAGTATCTTTTGTGCAACAAACGCAGCTGCACCCACAATTGGCCCACCGGCAAGCGCCGCTAACGAAAGGCTGTCACTGATATGCGGTATCACTTTCACTTTTAAATTTTGCGTTTCAGTTTTTAAGTTAGTTTCGCCTTTAATTTGCGCTTCGGCAGCAGGCCCCGTCATAAAAAAGTCATCACTGCGTAAAATGCCATTATCAATTTTGGCATTTGCACTAATTTTATCAAAAGCAAAGCCGTCGCTAAATAAATCTTTAAAATCTAGGCTTAAGCGGCGCGGTAAACTTTGCAAACTAAGCAGGCCAAATAAGCGCCCAACACCAGGTTGCACTTTTACAATTTGGCCTTTGCTAGCATCTAATTTAAAGTTGCCATTTAAGCCTGTGGTTTCAAACTCATGTGGGCTACCTGCCCAGCTTAACTGGCCAGAAATTTCTGCTTCGCCTGCTTTAACCGCATCTGGCTGGCCAAAGCGTTTAAGTGTTCTACCAATATTATTAATACTTAACGCAAAATTGAGGTTGGTGTTAGGGTTGCGTGTCCAATTATGCCAAGTGCCATCTGCAGTTAGCGTACTTTCAGGATTGCTGATTATGAGTTTTTGTATCTGCCAATCATTGTTCATTTCAAACGCATTCAATGTTAAGCTGCCAAGCTTCTTATTGCCCAGTTGAAAGTTTTCAGCTGTCACATCAAGGGCAGGGTAGCCTTTGGATAATTTGCGAATATCTTTTTTAGTCACTTGTTTACTATTTTTGTCGTCGTTAGTTTGCGCGCTAGCTGGAATGGTTAAGTTATTCAAGCGCGCGATGATCTTTCCGCTAGTATGTTCTTTGCCAGCAGCTTGCCACTCTGCATCCCCCGCCACTTCTTGGCTTTCAATATTCATTTGCAGGCCAGTACCGTTAGGCTGGGCGATGAGCTTTAATCCATTTATGCTGCGTCCAAAAATATCTAATTTTTTTATGCCAACATTCGCTTTGGTAATTTTTATTGGTGCAGAGTTATTACCCATTGATGCTTGGTTGAATAAATATATCCAATCATCTACATTTAAGTATTCCAGTTTACCATGCACTGCTAAGCCTGCTTGGCTTGGCAGTTGCGCTGGCAAATTTACACCGATATCACCACGTTCAAATGTAAGCTTGCCAGCCTGTTCTGTACGCAATAACTTTGCGGAAACCATATCAGCATAGTTAATCGTAATATTGTCTATATTAGGACTTTGTTGTTTTTTATCTAGAGTTAAGGCCATACTTTGACTGGCTTCTTTAGTAAATGGGGCTGGCAAATCAATCGCCATACCGACCAAATTGGATTGTATTTTCACATCAACCAATGGTTTATTAATGGTAATTTCGCCTACCCAGTCAGCACTGCCTTGCATGCGTTCTGTCAACATGTTTGACGATAGCTTTTTAATACCAGCGTCATTAATTTTCCCGCTTGCAGTGACTCGAATAATTTTATCGGCACCTGTTTTTAGGCTGAATTGTGCAGGGCCACCTAATATTTCAGTGCTAACATTTTGCGCGGTCAAGCTGTTTTCAGTAAAGCTTAACATGCCATTTATCTTCGTTAACTCAGGTAAGCCGGCTTCAGTATTTGCAAAAATGGTGCCATTGCTAATTTTGTATAGGCCTTTGTAATTGGCAGCATCTAAATCTTGCATAGGAATATTCAGCTCCAGATTAAGCTTGCCGTTACCCGCTGTTTTTAAATTGTCGGTGAAGCCTTGCGTCACCAGTTTCACAGGGCTTTGGTTGACAAAATGAATACCT
>JANNWI010000021.1:0-5243 GCA_031414715.1 Methylophilaceae bacterium
CCACACCTTCCATCTTGAATAGCTTGATGTATTGTTTGGTCAGCGCATTTTTCGGCTCGGTTAATATGGTCATTAACGCTGCTTCGTCTAGCGTTTCCAAAGTTGCCACCACAGGTAAACGGCCAATAAACTCTGGGATTAAACCGAATTTAATTAAGTCTTCTGGTTCTACTTCTTGTAATATTTTACCAATATCATTGGCATCTTCTTTACTTTTTACTTCCGCACCAAAGCCAATACCACCCTTTTCAGAGCGTCTGCGAATGACTTTATCTAAGCCATCAAAAGCGCCACCACATATAAATAATATATTAGTCGTGTCCAGCTGAACAAATTCTTGATTAGGGTGCTTGCGGCCGCCTTGCGGTGGCACAGAAGCCACGGTGCCCTCAATTAGCTTCAAAAGCGCTTGCTGCACGCCCTCACCTGATACATCGCGTGTAATTGAAGCATTTTCAGATTTACGTGAGATTTTATCCACTTCGTCAATATAGACGATGCCGCGCTGTGCTTTTTCAATGTCGTAATCACATTTTTGCAACAATTTTTGCATAATGTTTTCCACATCTTCGCCTACATAACCCGCTTCGGTAAGCGTAGTCGCGTCAGCCATCACAAACGGCACATCTAGCATGCGCGCCAGGGTTTGTGCCAGCAAGGTTTTACCGGATCCAGTTGGTCCAATGAGTAAAATATTACTTTTTTGAATCTCAACGTCATCTTTCACCGTATTTTGTGAAATATGGTTGTGACCTAGACGTTTGTAGTGGTTATAAACCGCTACTGACAGGTTCTTTTTGGCATGCGTTTGACCAATCACGTATTGATCTAAAATGGCGCAAATTTCTTGTGGTGTGGGTAAAGATTTATCGGTAGATTTAATATCGGTAAGACTTTGTACTTCTTCTTTAATGATATCGTTGCATAAATCAACGCACTCATCGCAAATAAATACAGATGGACCTGCAATCAGTTTTTTTACTTCATGCTGGCTTTTGCCGCAAAAAGAGCAATAAAGTAGTTTTTCACCTTCGGCTTTTGTGGCCATGCATATCCCTAAATCTTAAAACACACTTGAATACTATGCTGCTTCAGCACGATTAGCAATTACCTTGTCAATCATGCCATACTTCACTGATTCATCCGCGCTCATAAAGTTATCACGCTCTGTATCGCGGTCAATCTCCTCTGCGCTTCTGCCTGTGTGCTTAGCCAAAATTGCGTTTAATTTCTCGCGCAAATACATAATTTCTTTGGCTTGAATTTGAATATCAGACGATTGACCTTGAAAGCCACCAGAAGGCTGATGAATCATCACGCGCGAATTGGGTAAACTAAAGCGCTTGCCTTTGGCACCTGCAGCCAATAAAAATGCGCCCATGCTCGCCGCTTGGCCAACGCATAGCGTGCTGACATCTGGCTTCACAAATTGCATCGTATCGTAAATCGACATGCCCGCAGTCACAGAACCGCCTGGGGAATTGATGTAAAGCGAAATGTCTTTATCTGGGTTTTCCGCTTCTAAAAACAATAGCTGCGCTACCACTAAGTTTGCTGTCATGTCGTTAACAGGACCTACCAAGAAAATCACGCGCTCTTTAAGCAAGCGTGAATAAATATCGTATGAGCGTTCTCCACGGCCACTTTGCTCGATAACCATTGGTATGTAACCCAAGCCTTGCGGTTCAGTCATATTGGTCATTAATCTATCAGTCATATTGTTTGCACTCGTTGTCATGGTGTGTCACTTACTTGTAAACTTAACCAGCCATTAATTCATCAAATTTAATTTTTTTTGCTGTGACTTTGGCTTTTTCCAACACCCAGTTCACTACATTTTCTTCGGTAGCCAGTGCAGCTGGCTCGTCTAAGCGTTGCACATCAGCGTAATACCACTGCACTAACTCTTCAGGTTTTTCGTAGCTATTTGCAAACGTATCTACTACAGCACGGACTTGGTCAGCATTAGCTTGCAAGTTATTAGTATTGACAATTTCACTTAAAATTAAACGCAGTGTGGTGCTGCGTGTTGCTTGCTCTGTAAACATCGCTGGCGTGAGTTGAATATCTTTAGCTGGCATGCCGCGTTGTTGCAAGTTTTGCGCGGTCATTTGCATCATACGCTTGGTCTCAGCTTCTACTAGTACTTTGGGTATATCCAGTGTTGATTCAGTAATTAACGCTTGAAAAACACCCTCTTTTACACGCGCTTTCACGCGTTTTTCAACTTCCTGCTCTAGGCTCAATTTGATTTCTGCACGCATGGTTTTTACATCACCATCGGCCACACCTAAGCTTTTGGCAAAATCGGCATCCACTTTAGGCAATACTGGCTGCGATACGCTATTAAATGTCACTTCGTAGCTGACTTTTTTGCCTGCTAGTTGCGATTGGTTGTAATCTTTTGGATAAGTAATATCAAATGGCTTAGTTTCGCCAGCTTTGCCACCAATTAAGGCTTCATCGAATACAGCAATACGTCCAGGCTCGCCGAGCACTAAATCCATGCCTTGACCTGCGGTATCTTCTACTTGCTGGCCGTCGATACTGGCTTTTAGACTAATATTGACGCGATCTTCTTTTTTGGCAGCACGTTTCACTGGCTCGTAACTAGTGCGTTGTTTTACAAGCACTTCAATAGTTTTTTCAACGTCTGCTTCAGCTACTTCTAATGTGGGTTTTTCAAGCTTTAACTTGCTTAAGTCAGCTAATTTTACTTCTGGAAACACCTCAAACGTAGCAACGTACTCTAGCTCAGTCGCGGCATCAGCAAATGGTTTGTGTTCGATATTGGGGAAGCCAGCAACACGCAATTTCTTTTCTTCTACCGCATCACCAAAACTGGTTTCAACCGCTTTAGAATAGACTTCATCGCGGACCTGATTACCATAATGTTGGTTGATTAATCCAAGTGGCGCTTTGCCAGGGCGAAAGCCCGAAAATTTAGCCGTGCGCGCAACTTGCATTAAACGTTGTTTAATTTGGCCTTCTAGTGGCGCCAAAGGCACAGATACTGTCATGCGACGCTCTAAGTTGCTGATTGTTTCTACAGATGCTGCCATGTTGCGATTCCTGTATAAAATTATTTTGACGCCAATTGATTTAACGTCCAAATTGGTTTAACGTCAATTAGTAAAACAGTTTCGACTAAAGAAACTGTGATTAGTTTGGTGCGAAAGGAGAGACTCGAACTCTCACGTTTTACAACGCTGGAACCTAAATCCAGTGCGTCTACCAATTCCGCCACTCTCGCATTTAAGTTTGGCATTACTGCCAAAATCAATAAGTCGCATATTGTATCTAACTTTAACTAATTTGATAAGCAAAAGCTTGCTTCAGCGCGCAAAATAGTTTGTTTACATTGACAAGCACACCTTACAGATAGCAAGATACAGGTTAACATTAACACTTTAAGAAATAGTAACTAAATGATGACCAATACCAACGAAACGAATATGCTACGCGCCGAGCTTGAGCTTTTAATGAAAGAACGCGACAACTTGTTAATTATTGCTGGCGCATCTGCTGGTTTAATTGCCGAGCTGAATACACATGATTTGCCAATTCGCACCGTAGAGGCGGCAGATTTATTAGCAACAACCATCAATAAGCTTTCAGAAGAAACGCTGCAAGACGCGCTGAATTCTGTACATGCCAGTATCGAGCGCTAAACCATCTAATTACATACATATTATTTAATTAAAATTTAGCTACAATTCAACAATGCTTTATTACAGCAAGCCTGCGACCCGCATAGATATTGGCTTGCAGGCCACGTCAAAACCGCTCGCTATCAATGCACCTGTAAAAATAGTGCTTTTATGCGTGTTAGTGAGCACTTTTTTTGTGGCATGTGCCAAAGAGAAATATGCTGCAAAACCAATTAGCGCTGAAACTAGCAGCGCCGAAATTTTTGCCAAAGACCCGCTTAACGCAAATTTTAAAACCTATTTAATTAAACAAGGTTATAAGGTTGAGAATTTACCTTTTTCTAGCTGGGGCATCGACGAACTGACCGCCAGCGCGCTATACCATCACGCCAAATTAGATGTCGCAAAAGCGCAATTGGCACTGGCCAACGCACAATTAGCAACGGCTGGGCTTAAACAAAACCCCACTCTTAGCGGCAGCTTAGCGCGTAGCAACCAAGCAAATAATGACATCAGACCATGGGCTTATGGTTTAACTGTAGAAATACCGATTGAAACCACCAGTAAACGCGCAATACGTGTTGAACAAGCCCAGCATTTACAAGCCGTTGCGCGCATCGACGTAGCGGATATTGCATGGCAACTGCGTAGCCAAATTGCTAAAGACTTGCTGCGTTACCATGAAAATGGCGTGCGCCAGCAACTATTGCTGCAAGAAATAAGCAAATACTCTGAAATTATCAGCATGCTACAAAAGCGTTTAGAAGTTGGCGCACTATCCAACATTGATGTGCTGCCCAGCAAATTGTTGTTGCAAACCAAAAAAGATGCATTGGCTGCCGAAAAAGCAAAGAACCAAGAAATAATAGCCAGCTTGGCCACCGATGCAGGCTTGAGCTTGGATAAATTTAAGCAGTTGCCAATAAAACCGCTTGAACTAGAAGCAAGCTTAGCCAAACAAACAGAAATGTTAAATGCAAATGCGTTTAAAAACTTACAAGAAAAAGCCTTACTTAATCGCTTGGATATTCGCCGCAGTTTAGAAAAGTATGCTGCTGCTGAAGCCAACATTAAACTAGAGGTGGCTAAACAAACGCCTGATATTTCGATTACGCCCGGCTTTATTTTTGAATTTGGCGATAAAATTTGGTCATTGGGATTTTCTAGCTTATTGAATTTGCTCAATAATAACCAAACGCTTAATCAAACATTAATTGCCGAGGCCAAGCAACTACGAGAGATTGAAGGCAAACAATTTGAGGCACTGCAAGCCAACATTATTGGCGATTTAAGCATTGCCAACGAGCGCTGGATGGCAGCGCAAGACAAGTTAATACAAGCTAAGCAGCAGCAAGCAGCTCAGCAAAATCTTATGCAAAAACTCAATAAACAATTTGTGGCTGGTGCGCTAGATAGGCTGGAATTAACGCAAGCTGCGTTGCAAAGTCAGCTAGCAGATTCGCAAGTAGCTAATATGCAATTTGAGATGTTAAATGCTGCGAACGACATACAAAACTTGCTGCAAATGCCTTTAGATTACAATTTGAATACTGTCGATTTGAATACTGTCGATTTGAATACTACAAATTTGAA
>JANNWI010000022.1:0-7076 GCA_031414715.1 Methylophilaceae bacterium
TGTCATTTGCGCAGCATGGAGCTGGGGCGCCTACATGGGCGACGAAGCGCTTACCAAAGGTATTCGCGTTAAAACATCGTCATTTTCACGCCATCATGTGAACATCACCATGTGTAAAGCCAAAGCCAACGGCAATTACATGAACTCAATCTTAGCGCACCAAGAAGCCGCGCAAGATGGTTACGATGAAGCCTTGCTGCTAGATGTAGATGGCTTTGTGGCCGAAGGTTCTGGCGAAAATATATTCATTATTCGTAAAGGCAAACTCTACACGCCCGATTTAACCAGCGCGTTAGAAGGCATTACACGCGATACTATTGTGCAATTGGCAAAAGAAATCGGCCTAGAAGTTGTCGAAAAACGTATCACCCGCGATGAGGTTTACACCGCCGATGAAGCATTTTTTACGGGTACGGCGGCAGAAGTCACACCGATTCGCGAGCTAGATAACCGTAATATTGGCACTGGCACGCGCGGCCCAATTACCGAGAAGTTACAAGCCTTGTACTTTGATGTGGTAAAAGGTAAATCAGCTAAACACGCAGATTGGCTGACTCTGGTATAAAAATGACGACAGAACCTTCAGCTGTCTTACCCCTTAGCCGTCATTCCGTGCTTGACACGGAATCCAGTGTCTTTTGTTTAGAAAGCCACTGGATTCCGACTTTCGTCGGAATGACGAAATTTGGGAGATTTTAAGAAATGTCCGACGTAAAAGAGATAGAAGTCACCACCAAAGACCTGCCGCTGCACTGCCCTACTGCGGCGGTTGCTGCTTGGTCATCACATCCACGCGTGTTTTTAGATGTGGCTAAAATTGGCGAAGTGGCTTGCCCATACTGCGGCACCAAGTACAAACTTAAATCGGGTGAGCACGCAAAGCATCATTAGTAATTTTAGGGATATTAATTGAGTACATTTGCTGACATTAAAAAATTTAGCTCGCTGGATTTTTCACTTGCTATCTGTGTCTGTCTTGCGACTGTAGCACCTGGTTTTTTAACGCTGTATTTGTTTAAACCATTGCTGATACAAAACCTAGAAACTCTAAAAGTTCTAATATTTTCGCTGGCCTTGACTCTACCCTTATTGGCAATCAATACAATAGTTTTGGGTTTGTCAGCAGAGAATACAGTTAATCAAAAGCTAAAAGAAATGAGCTTGATAGGAGGGATAATAGCTGTAATAAGTTTTTATCCAGCATTACTAATTGCTTACTTTTTTGAAAAACCTTTTATTTGCTTTCTCATGTTGTTAATTTTATTTGAGTTTATATGGTTAGCTGCATTTTGCACAAATGGTAGATTAAAGAACATATAGCACTTGAGTTAGAGTGAATAGGGCTTTAAACCTTAACACTTCTTAAATTTACAGCAGATGCACTTCTGCCTATTTTCCCCACAGCTTTTCAGTTACTTGGTCTGCATTTTCCGCTTCACTATTTGTCCAGAAATGGACTTCGGTTTTTTGTTTGTTGTTAGATAACAAACCTTTTTCTTCCAGCTGCCGTTTTAACTGTTTAGCCACCGCCGCGCCAGTATCAACCAGCGTAATTTCTTTACCGACAATTTCCTGAATCGCATGCTTTACAAACGGGTAATGCGTGCAGCCCAGCACAATAGTATCTGCGCCCTCAGCCAGCAACGGCGCAGTGTACTGGCGAATGAGCGCTTTTGTTTCAGTGCTATCCAGCTCGCCGCGCTCAATACATTCCACCAAACCTACGCAGGCTTGTGTCACCACTTTTACGTCTCGGCCATACGCCTCAAGCAGTGCGGCAAATTGTGCACTTTTAAGCGTACCCACCGTTGCCAGCACGCCGATAATGCCGTTTTTACTGGCCTCAGCTGCTGGTTTTACGGCGGGTTCCATGCCGATAATGGGGATATCAAACGTTTCACGCAGCGTATCAATGGCTGCGGCGGTGGCCGTATTACAAGCGACGACAATAGCTTTTACATTTTTTTGCAGTAAATCGTCACACAAAATCATACAACGGGTGATGATTTCCTCTGGCGTTTGATTGCCGTAAGGCGCGTATTTACTATCGGCTAGGTAAATCAAATCTTCATGCGGCAGCAGCGCGTGAATATGCTTAAGCACCGAAATGCCACCTACGCCAGAATCAAAAATGCCAATAGGTTGATTGTTAATGCTTGAACTCATCGAAACAGGTTTGAATGATTTATAATGCACAGATTATAGACGAATTTAGGAATGGCATTAAATGCAAAATGTTGAGATGAGTTGCTAGGCGGACGGCGCGCAGAAACTGGAATGTACGTTTGTGTACATGAGGATTACGAGCACCGCCCAACGAAGCATATCGCACAACAGATGCATTTATTTAATAATGGCAAATAGATTAAGTAAAATATACACCCGCACGGGCGACGACGGCACTACAGGCCTAGGTGATGGCACGCGAGTGCAAAAAGATAGCCTGCGCGTAGACGCGATGGGTGATGTGGATGAGTTAAACTCTGTCATTGGCGTGATGCTAACCGAGGCTGTGCCTGATATTTTGGTGGATTTACTGACGCAAGTTCAGCATGATTTATTTAATTTAGGCGGCGAAATTTGCATCCCTAATTATGTGATTTTGCAACAAGCCAATATTGACAACTTAGAAGAAGCAATTGACACGCTGAATGACGACTTGGCGCCATTGAAAGAGTTTACTTTGCCTGGCGGCAGCAAAGCGGCGGCTTTTTGCCATTTAGCCCGCACAGTTTGCAGACGCGCAGAGCGTAAACTAATCACTCTGGGGCGAGACGAAAAAGTGACGGATATTTCACTTAAATATTTAAACCGATTATCTGATTTATTGTTTGTGTTGTGCCGTGTGATTAATAAAGAGGCGGGTGTGCCAGATGTGCTGTGGAACAACACGCACAAGAAATCATAATGAATTCACATGATTAAAAGATTCTTACAAAAAGTATTTAGTAAAAAAACTAAGGCTGCGCTTGCTATTAACAAGGCGGATACTGGCAGCGACACTAGTGCGGCAAAGCGCATATCAGTTAAAACACACAAAATTGACAAAAGCCTCATTAGCCAAGCCGCACTAAAAACCTGCGAAGGCTTACAAAAAACGGGTTTTGAGGCATTTATTGTTGGCGGTGCTGTGCGCGACTTGCTGATGAATGTGAAACCGAAAGACTTTGACATTGCCACCAACGCCACACCAGAAGAAGTCTACAAAGTATTCCGCCGCTCGCGCATTATCGGCAAACGTTTTAGGTTGGTGCATGTGCTGTGGGGACAAGAAACAATAGAAGTTTCTACCTTTCGTGGCCATCACCTAGGCGCTGCTGACTCAACCCAAGGCGACGCAAAAACCAACGACAGTGGCCGTATTATTCGCGATAACATTTTCGGCAGTTTGGAAGAAGATGCAGTGCGGCGCGATTTTACTGCCAACGCCTTATATTACAACCCTGCCAATGAAGAAGTATTAGATTTTCATAATGGCGTAGCTGACCTAAATAACAATCTGTTACGCATGATTGGCGACCCGACCACGCGCTATCAAGAAGACCCTATACGTATGCTGCGCGCCGTGCGCTTATCGGCCAAACTGGGTTTAAAAATTGAGAAAACGACCCAAGCGCCAATACATAAACTGGCCGATTTATTGCAAGACGTGCCGCCCAGCCGCTTGTTTGATGAAATGTTGAAGTTATTTTTATCTGGCCATGCGGTAGAAAGCATTGGCGCGTTGCGTGCGCAACATTTGCACCACGGCTTGCTGCCCTTGCTAGATGTGGTATTGGAGCAACCGCTAGGCGAAAAATTTGTGATGTTGGCACTTAAAAATACCGATGACCGCATACTCGCTGGTAAATCGAGTAACCCAAGCTTTTTATTTGCCACACTGTTGTGGCATGAAATGTTGGTAGCTTGGGATAAATTCAAAGCACAAGAGCATCACCCAATACCTGCGCTACATATGGCGATGAATGAAGTGATTGATATTCAAGCCGAAAAAATGGCGATTCACAATCGATTCACTGCCACCATGAAAGAAATTTGGCTGATGCAGCCACGTTTTGAGCAGCGTGCAGGTAAGCGGCCTTACGCATTATTAACGCATCCACGCTATCGTGCTGGTTATGATTTTATGTTGCTTCGATGCGAATCAGGCGAAATTGACGTAGAACTGGGCGAGTGGTGGACGGAATTTGCTGATGCCAGCACCGAGCGCCGTACCGACATGTTACTACCAGACACTAGCCCGAAAAAGCGCAGAAAAAAGCGTAAAAAGCCAGCCAATAGCGATGCCAATTTGTTAAAAACTGTGGCAAGTGAGCATATTGATTAAATCTGATTTTCAAGAAAATATATTGCAAACAAGGGCATTTATTGCAATAGGTAGTAATTTAGCTGGCAATTTAGACTGTCCTGCAAGCCAAGTAGTACGCGCCTTCCAGAGCATTGATAACCTAGCTAAAACCAAGTTAATCAAACAATCTAGCTTGTACAAAAGTGCGCCAGTGGGTTACAAAACTGTACAACTAAAATCAGTACCCGACTTTATCAACGCAGTAGTAGAGGTTAGCACGCAATTATCACCCGAAAGTTTGCTAGATGCGTTGCTAAATATTGAAAGCGAGGCTGGCCGCAAACGCCCATTTGCCAATGCGCCGCGCGAGCTAGATTTAGATTTGTTGCTTTATGACGACATCACCATGCACACTGAAAAACTCACACTGCCGCACCCGCGCATGTTTGAGCGCGCGTTTGTGCTGCTCCCTTTGGCAGAAATTTCACCAAATTTAACATCTGCCAATGACGAGAGTATTGTAAAATTAGTACAAGCATTTAAAAACCAAAGTATACATAAAATTGAAAATAGTAAAAATTCAGATTTCTAAGCAAGGCAAGGCGTGCGCCAAAAAATTGGACGCCGCATATGTAATGATATGTGAGGATAATTTTTTGAAGCAACAACGCAGCATTGCAACGAAATGTGAGTTTTTGGCATGACAATTTTTGAAAAATTTCCCTATATCGTGATTGAAGGCCCCATCGGCTCTGGCAAAACCACGCTGGCGCGGTTGTTGTCAGAGAAATTTGACGTGCAATTATTGAGCGAAAAAGCCGAGGCAAATCCATTTTTGCCGCGTTTTTATCAAGATGCGCAACGCTATGCACTACCAACACAGCTATTTTTCCTGTTTCAACGCTCACGCGAAATTAGCGATATGACGCAACGCGATATGTTTAGACAGCCCACTGTGGCTGACTTCTTTTTAGATAAAGACCCGTTGTTTGCGCGCTTAAATTTAGACGATGAAGAGTATGCGTTGTATCACCAAATTTATATGCATCTGCAATTAAAATCGCCTAAGCCAGATTTAATTATTTATCTGCAAACGCCTGTGGATGAGCTGGTAGAACGCATTGAAGAACGCAACATTAGTTACGAGCAAGAGATTCCACATGAATATGTCGAGCGTTTGGCCGAGGCTTATAGCGAGTTTTTTCATAAATATGATGCCACGCGGGTGCTGATTGTGAATAACGAAAAACTCAATATCATCAAAGACGACAGCGCACTAGATTTGCTGATTGAACGCATAGGCAAAATTAAAAGCAGCCGGGAATACTTTAATCCTAATTTTGAGTAACTAACCCTCATTAAAACTTATTATCTTGTCGGTACTACCCAATCGGGCTATTGCTAACTATCGCCAGCTAAGCGAGTATTGATTAAACCTTCAACATAACTAATCAAGGATTTTAATCATGAAAAAACTATTTGTAGCTGCAGCACTCATATCTGCTTCTAGCTTTGCCAATGCAAACATTATTCAAAACGGCTCGTTTGAAGATAACCTTCAAGCCGATGGAAGCTGGAGTGTATACAACAGCCTGACTGGTTGGCAAACAGTGAGTGGTCCTGGTATTGAGCTTCGTAACAACGTAGAGGGCGCCGCATCACACGGTGTTAATTTTGTAGAGCTTGACTCGGATTATGCTGATAATACTAATAGCGCGATGGCTCAAACAATTGCCACCACCAGTGGCAGTTTGTATGAACTGTTATTTGACTTTTCTGGACGTGTTAATCAACCATCAACAACTAATGGCATTTCTGTTTTTTGGAATGATACATTATTAGCTGATATTACAGCTATTGGTGGTTCAGCCAATAACTGGCTGACACAACAGTTTTTTGTAACTGGCACAGGCAACGACACGCTTAAGTTTCTTGCCACAGGTATTGATGACAGTCTTGGTGGCAACATCGACAACGTTCAACTAAATGCTGTGCCAGTGCCAGCAGCGATTTGGTTGCTAGGTACGGCTGTTGCTCTATTTGGTTTTGGTCGCCGTAACTCAATTTAGTCTTAAAAAATAGCAATTGTATGGCGCGATTTTCGCGCCATTTTTTTGCCTGTCGCATTTGTCAATCATCCAAATTGTAATCAACTAAAATTTTATTTCAATGTAAAATGTGATGATGACACTATCTGATCTAACAAACAAAGCAAAAAAAGGCGAAAAAATTGCCATGCTAACTTGCTATGACGCCACTTTTGCCAAGCTGATGGAACACGCAGGTGTGGATATTTTGCTGGTGGGCGATTCGTTAGGCATGGTGCTGCAAGGTGCTGAAAATACACTTAATGTCAGCATGCACCACATGGCTTATCACACCAAAATGGTGAAAAATGGCGCGCCTAATACGCTAATTTTGGCGGATATGCCGATTGGTAGTTACGAGCAAGATAACGAGGCGGCTTATAAAAATGCACTGTGGCTGATGAAAAGCGGCGCACATATGGTGAAGTTTGAAGGCGGCGGCAAACGCGTAGAAACCGCGCGTTACTTGGTGCAACATGGCGTGCCTGTATGTGCGCATTTGGGTTTTACGCCGCAATCGGTGAATCAACTCGGTGGTTACAAAATTCAAGGTAAAACAAACGAAAGTGCAGCGCAGATTTTAAAAGATGCTAAAGATATGAGCGAAGCAGTTGTAAGTATAGAGCTACTAGAAATGGTGCCTGCAACGCAAGATAAGCAGATTACAGAAAATATAAATAGACCAACCATTCGCATTGTCG
>JANNWI010000023.1:0-1926 GCA_031414715.1 Methylophilaceae bacterium
GGCTTGAGTCAATTATTTCATTTAAACCTTAGCGCCGCGCAAATTGCGACAGCAAGCATGCGTGGCAGGCGCTCTGGTATTGGCTTAGGTGCATTCTCGCACGGTGGATTTTTAATTGATTCTGGCAAAACAGATAATCAGCTACCAACTATTGATGCACGCATTGATTTTCCAGATAGCTGGCGCGTGTTACTAGTGCAAGATAACACGCATGTTGGCGTGCATGGCGCAGCTGAATTAAACGCATTTGAGAGCCTTAAACCTGCAAAAAATACCTTAAAAAAAATGATGTTTGAGCAAATGCTGCCTGCGCTGCAACGCAGTGATTTATTGGCGTTTGGTGCCTACATGCAAGATTTGCAGGCTTACAATGGCGATTATTTTGCGCCTGCGCAAGGTGGGCCTTATGCCAGTCATGATGTAGCAAATGTATTGGCTTGGCTGCAAACAAATGGCGCAGCTTGCGCTGGGCAAAGTTCTTGGGGCCCAACAGGTTTTGCCATATTTGCAAGCCAGCAACAGGCAGAAAACTTAAAATCCCAAGCTAACCTTGCATTTGCAAGCAAGTCTAATATTAGTTTTAGCATTGTGCGAGGTAAAAATACGGGCGCAAGTATTGAGAAAACAAGTATTTCAAAATCAACTATTTCAAAAGCAAATATTGAAAAAGTCATTATTTAGAAAATAGTTTTATAAAGTTAGTTTAGAAAGATTAAAGTATGCAAAAAGTCTCTATTTTACATCTCATTACCGCCACTAAAAATGCCAGCCCATTTGACGTTAATATGGCTTATGACGCAGGTTTTGACAAAATAATGCCTTATACAATGATTGAGTTGGCTGAGGTGGTTGCGTTGACTCAGGATGCCATGTTTTCGCGAAGCGCATCTGGCGTTAAACGTGAGGCTTTATTTTTTGGTGGGCGCGATATTCATCTGGCGCTAGACATGCAAAGTGCCGCAAAAAGTACTATGTTTGCACCATTTGAGATGTCTTCTATGGCCGACCCTTCTGGTGCGTTTACCACGGCGGCAGCGATGTTGGCAAAAGTAGAAAAAGTCGTTAAAACCTTGCAAAATCAAACAGTTGTTATTTTTGGCGCAGGAGCAGTTGGCAGCACGGCAGCTTTAATTGCGGCCAAGCAAGGTGCAAACGTACAGATGGCAGCGCATCGTCATATCGTCAATATGCAAACCTATTGCGACAAAATGTATCAACAATTTGGTGTGACGTTGCAAGCGGTAGACGCTAGCAATGATAGTGCTAAAAACTCTGTGCTTTACAACGCTGATATTGCCTTGTTCGCGGGGCCAGCGGGTGTGCAAATTGTGGATAAGTCGCATTTTATCAACGCACTTAAGCTAAAAGTGCTGGCAGATGTGAATGCAGTGGCGCCATTGGGCGTTGCAGGACTTGCTGTGATGGCGGATGGAGAGCAACTAGGCAATGGCATAGTAGGCTTTGGTGCATTGAGTATTGGCCAATTAAAATATCAAACACAACATCACATGCTGAAAAGTTTGATTGATACTGAAAAACCAGTGCATTTAGCGCACAACCAAGCTTTTGATGTGGCACGCAGCTTGTTGTGTTAACTGGTTGTGGTAGTTTGTGATGTTAGTAGAGGGCGCGCCCGTTAAGAATCAAATCATCATTGCAGCCATTTCTAGCCGCGCCTATGTGCAAGCGGCTGTTGATGCGGGCTTTGAGGTGATTGCGATTGATATGTTTAGTGATATTGATACGCAAAAACTGGCTAAGCAAACACTAATAGTAGGTGCGCACAATGGCAGCTTTCAGGCACAGACGTTTTATGAAGTACTAGATAAAACACTAGCGCAAAAAGATTATACACATGTGCTGGGAATGACTATTGGTGCGGGGTTTGAGGCAGAGCCAGCGTTGCTGGAAGCGTTAAGATTAAAA